>JAQTSA010000155.1 GCA_028711575.1 Candidatus Omnitrophota bacterium
CGATTGTCAAAGGTCAGAAACAGCGTGAAAAAACAGTAGCGATAAGTGAAAGTATCTAAATGCCGGTCCTTTTTTTTCATTGAAGATTTTTTTCCGGAAAATGTTGTTGCCGGGTTTACGTCTTCGGCCCAGCCTTGTGATATCGCGGATCTGGCAAACCGCCTTTTTCCCGATTTTGATGGCAGACTTTCGTTAAGTTACATGAACCAACTTCATGGAGACCGCCTCAGGCGAATCTCTGATCCCGGCGTATATGATTGTGACGGGTTGGTTACCGATAAAGCTGATCACCTTTTGGTTGTTAAAACTGCGGATTGTTTGCCGATACTTTGTTATGATAGTAAAAAGAAAACTATCTCAGCGATTCATCTTGGGTGGCGTTCCGCCGATAAAGGGATACTTGACAGTTTTACTGATTGTGCGGATATGAAATTTTTCTTAGGCGTTGGCTTACGGCAATGTTGTTATCAAGTCGGCTCTGATTTTTTTAGTAAAAGCGGGTTTCGGCCTTATCTTGAAGAAAAAAACGGCAGTATTTTTTTTGACCCGATAAATTTTGTAAAACAGTACTTTTTAAGCCGAGGGGGACGCCCGGAGAATCTTTTTGATTGCCGAATCTGCAGTTTCTGTTCGGCTGAAAACTTTTTTTCTTATCGCCGGGAAAAAAGTATAGATAGAACTTTTTCTTTTATTTTACAACAATAAATTATGTGATAAAATATCTTTTCTTTATTGACTAGTCGGTTATCAGAAGGATAAGTCCGGAACCAATTAATAATTTCAAATTAAAATTACGAAATAGAGTTATCGGCGATTATATTGATGATTAATATGGAACTAAAAAAAACCCCTTTTTACCAAAAGCATCTTGAGAATAAAGCCAAAATAGTTAATTTTGGCGGCTGGGCCTTACCGGTTGAATATCAGGGCTCTTTAGCTGAAGCGCGAATTACCCGCGGCGGTTGCGGTTTGTTTGACGCGTCGCATATGGGCGAAATTGTAGTTAAAGGCGAAGGCGCTTTAGATTTTCTGCAGTCGCTTACTCCAAACGATATTTCCGCGGTTTCTTTCGGGCATCAGCAGTATAACCTTTTTCTTAACGAAACCGGCGGCGTTATTGACGATTTAATGGTTTATGTGAGAAAAGAGGATTTTTATTGTGTGGTTAACGCTGTCAATAAAGATAAAGTTTTAAACTGGCTTGTTAGGCGTAAACCGGAAGGCGTCGACGTTATTGATGAAAGTTCTTTTACCGGGTTACTCTGTCTGCAGGGGCCGCAATCGGAAAAAGTAATTGATAGCGTTTTTGGTGAAAGAATCAGCTCTTTAAGTTATATGCGGTTTAAAGAAACAGATTTTTTAAACCAGAAGATTCTTATTTCAAGAAGCGGATATACCGGAGAAGACGGGTTTGAACTTTATTGTCAATCCGAAGTTTCTTCTAAGTTATGGGACGCTTTAACGGCAAACAATTGTGATGTTCTTGTCACACCTTGCGGTTTGGGGGCTCGGGATATTTTGAGGATTGAAGCCGGATACCCTTTGTACGGCCATGAATTGGATGAACACATCAGCCCTTTAGAAGCTTCTTTGGATTGGGTAATAAAGTTTAACAAGGATTTTATTGCAAAGGATATTCTCTTTGATATAAAGATGAAAACAGCAAACCAAAAACGTGTTGGTTTTGTTATGATCGATAAATCGGTACCGCGTCAGGGGTACTTGATCTATTGTCACGGCAAGGTTGTCGGTAAAGTTTCAAGCGGCACATTTTCTCCGAATCTTTCAAAGTTCATTGGTATGGCTTTTATTGATAGAGAATTTTCGCTAGTTTCAGGAGTGGTGGATATTGAGATCCGCGGCAAATTTTATAAAGCCGAAGTCACAAAATATCCCTTTCTTAGTTTGGGACGAAAAAAGACGATAAAATCCGGCAAATAAGGAGGCTAAAAATGATAAAGTATTCAAAGTCGCATGAATGGGCAAAAATAGATGGTGATACCGCTGAAATAGGGATAACTGACTATGCTCAAAGTCAGCTCGGCGATATAGTTTTTGTTGAGACCAGTGTCCTCGGTGATACGGTTAATCAGGGCGATACTTTAGGAACTATTGAATCGACAAAAGCGGCAAGTGAAATTTTTTCCCCTCTTTCCGGGGAAGTTATAGCGGTAAACGATCAGGTTGAAACCAGTCCGCAATTAATAAATGAATCGGCAATGGATAAAGGCTGGTTAGTTAAGATCAAGATTTCTAATCCCAACGATTTAGATAATCTTATGGATCAGGATCAGTATAAAAAGTTTGTCGAATCAGAAGCTCATTAAGAGTTATTAAGTAATTAAGTGATTGAGTGATTAAGTGATTAAATAATTGAGTGATTGGTGATATTTGAAATATAAATGTTTAATGATTGTTAGAAACTGGTAAAATTTACTGAAATTAAGTGTTTTGTCTAGAAAATTTGTTTCAACCAATTTCTATAAATTTCAATCTATTTCTAAAACAATTGTTTGACGCTCGCCTAGGCGAGCAGTTTGACACGCGCATCACGCGTGTTTGACGCGACTTTAAAGAAGCGTTTGACTATCTTCCTGCTCTTGGGCACTTTAGTAGTAATTGAGTGATTGAGGAGTTTGGGTTTTTTATGCTGATTGTTATTTAATACAGCTAATTAAAATGACCTGTGATCTCTGTTGCCGAAAGAGGAATTGAGATTGCTGACTCTAAAAATAAGATGCCGTACATTTTAAATACTGAAAAGACGATAAAGCAAATGCTTAAAGTGATCGGGGTTTCTTCAGTTGAAGAGCTCTATGCCAGCCTTCCGCAATCGGTACGATTAAAAGAACCGCTTGATATACCCCTTGGTCTCTCGGAGCAGGAAACAAAACGAAAGTTTCTGGGCTTATCGGATTCCAACAAAACCACGCGACAGCTAAACTCCTTTTTAGGTGCTGGTTGTTACGACCACTATATCCCATCTGCCTTAGGCCATATACTTTCGCAATCTGAGTTCTTAACGGCTTACACGCCGTATCAGGCCGAATGCTCACAAGGAATATTACAGGCTATATATGAATATCAGAGTTACATTTGTTTGTTGACCGGGATGGACGTTTCCAACGCCTCGGTTTTTGATGGTGCCTCAGGGCTGGCTGAAGCGGTATTGATGGCCTTACGGATAACAAAATTAAACAAAGTTTTGGTTTCTTCCTTAATCCATCCCGAGTATCGAAAGACCTTAGAAACTTATTTAAGCGGGCTTGACTTTGTCATCGAAGAGGTTAAAGAAGATAGTGATTTATCGGTTGACATTGACGCTCTTTCTAAAAAAATTGATGATCAGACAGCTTGTTTTGTTGTTCAGTCGCCGAACTTTTTCGGCCGGGTAGAGGATCTGTCTTGTTTGTCGAGTCTGATTAAAAGAACAAAAGCTTTAACAATAGCTGTTGTAAATCCGATGAGTTTAGCGATATTAAAAGATCCGGCTTCAAACGGAGCCGATATCGTTTGCGGCGACGGCCAGCCTTTAGGCGGCGCGCTTAATTTCGGCGGCCCGTCTTTTGGCTTTTTAGCGACAAAGACAAAGTATCTTCGTCAGCTTCCGGGACGGATCGTCGGTAAAACTGTTGATAGTGCCGGTAATCCGGCTTATTGTTTAACGATGCAGGCCCGAGAACAGCATATTCGCCGGGAAAAAGCGACCAGCAATATCTGTTCAAACCAATCTTTAAACGCAATCGGCGCGGCAGTTTACCTTTCGCTGATGGGTAAAGGCGGATTAACCGTTTCGGCAAAATCAGGGTTTAACAACGCTCAATATCTTTATCGCCGCTTAAAACAAGTTGCCGGAATAACGGTTCCTTTTTCCAATAAGTTATTTAATGAGTTTGTTTGGCGGGTTGATAATGCTAGCGATATTTTATTCGATTTGTCCAAACGCGATATTCTCGGCGGATACTATTTAGGGAAAGATTTCCCTAAATATGAGAATCATATCTTAAGTTGTTGTACCGAGACTAAAACAAAATCCGACATTGATGCCTTTGTTGGTGTTCTTGATGAGGTGTTAAATGGAAAATAGCTTAATCTTTGATAAATCAAGCGACTCAGTAAGTACTGATAACGTTTATTTTAGTCCGGGAATCCCGGATTGTGATATCAGCTCGATTTTTCCCGGCCAGTTTCGTCACGAGTTGA
>JAQTSA010000156.1 GCA_028711575.1 Candidatus Omnitrophota bacterium
GATTCTGTTTCTGTTTCTGAGAACAAGAAAATAATGATTCTTGGCGGCGGTCCTAACCGGATTGCTCAGGGAATCGAGTTTGATTATACTTGTGTTCACGCTGCTTTTGCCTTACGTGATCAAGGCTATGAGTCGATTATGGTTAATTGTAACCCCGAGACTGTGTCGACTGATTATGATACATCAAATAAACTTTACTTTGAACCTTTGACGGTAGAAGATGTTTTAGCGATCTATGAAAAAGAAAAACCGGATGGTGTGATAGTTCAGTTTGGCGGACAAACTCCTCTGAATATCGCTCAGGAATTAAAAGATAATGGTGTTAAAATTTTGGGGACAACTCCTGAGGATATTCATCTTTCTGAAGATAGAGAGCGGTTTAGAGAAAAGATGATTCAATTAGGAATTCCTCAGCCGGAAAGCGGTATCGCTTATTCTTTCGAACAAGCTTTAGCCGCGGCCCGTAAAATCGGGTTTCCGGTTATGGTTAGGCCGTCGTACGTTCTTGGCGGCAGGGGAATGGAAATTGTTTATGATCAGGATATGCTGAAACGTTATACCGATGAAGCGATTGACCTTAGTCCTAAGCGGCCGTTGCTTATCGATAAATTTCTTGAACAGGCGATTGAAGTTGAAGTTGACGCCTTAAGTGATGGCCAGCAGTGTTTTGTTGCCGGAATAATGGAACATATCGAGTTGGCCGGTGTGCATTCCGGTGATTCGGCCTGCGTAATTCCGACAAAAAACATTTCCCAAAAACATATCAAAACCATTAATCTTTATACTCAACAAATAGCTAAGGAACTAAAGGTCGTTGGCCTTATGAATATTCAATATGCGATTTGTCACGACGAAGTCTTTATCCTCGAAGCTAACCCTCGCGCTTCAAGGACAGTACCGTTAGTTTCAAAAATTACCGGTAATTTAATCGCCCGGATCGCGACTCAGATAATGCTTGGCAAAAAAATAAAGGATTTCAGCGAATTGAAAGTTGGCGATATTTCCTATATCGGTGTCAAGGAAGCGGTTTTCCCTTTCAATATGTTCCCGGAAGTAGATCCTTTACTGGGGCCGGAAATGAGAGCGACCGGGGAAGTTATGGGTATCGCTGATAGTTTTGGGGTCGCTTTTTATAAGGCTCAGGAAGCCGCTGGCACAAAACTTCCTTTATCGGGCAAGGTTTTAGTCACCGTTAATGACCAGGATAAACCAGGAGTCATTAAGATAGCGCATAAAATAAAGGAGTTAGGGTTTACTCTTGTAACAACTGAGGGTACCGGAAAATATTTAGAGGAACAGGGTATTGAGAGCGTTATTCTTAAGAAACTTCATCAAGGCCGGCCTAATTTAGCCGATTTGATTAAGAACAAAGAAATTAGTTTAATAATAAATACTCCTATCGGACGAAACAGTAAATATGATGATAGTTATATTCGAATGTTAGCGATACAAAATAAAGTTCCTTATATTACGTCTTTGTCGGCTGCCGCGGCGAGCGTTGAAGGTATCGAGTCGGCGATGAGATCGGAGTTGATTGTAAAACCTTTGCAGGAATATTATGAAAAATAGCTATTTGAACGTTTCGATAACCTAACCGGGAGTTGAATATGATAAAAAAAAATGGGTTTGATAATGAAAAATATTTAGAGCAACAAACCGCGGCTATTTTAGAAAGGACCAAACAGTTCGGAAACAAACTGTACTTAGAGTTTGGCGGGAAAATTGTTTTTGATTATCACGCCTCACGGGTTTTGCCGGGGTTTGACCCGAACGTTAAGATGCGTTTATTGCATAAGCTTAAAAGTAAAGCCGAAATTATTATTTGCATTTATGCCGGGGACATTGAGCGCAGAAAGGTCAGAGCTGATTTTGGTGTGACCTATGACGTTGACGCTTTAAAGCTTATCGATGATCTGCGAGGATGGGAAATAACTATTGCCGCGGTTGTTATAACCCGTTTCCAGGATCAGCCGGCTGCTAAAATATTTAAAAATAAATTAGAGCGCCGGGGCGTAACTGTTTATACTCATAGCGCGACCAAAGGTTACCCCACTGACGTTGACTTAATTGTCAGCGATGAAGGTTATGGAGCCAACCCTTACATAAAAACGAAGAGACCGTTGGTAATTGTTACCGGTCCCGGTCCGGGGAGCGGCAAGTTAGCTACTTGTTTAAGTCAGCTTTATCATGAGTATAAACGGGGAGTGTCTGCCGGTTATGCCAAATTTGAGACTTTTCCAATTTGGAATATACCTTTAAAGCATCCGGTCAACATTGCCTATGAAGCGGCAACTGCCGATATCAGAGATTTCAATCTTATTGATCCCTATCATCTTGAGGTTTACAACAAAACAGCTATCAATTATAACCGTGACGTTGAAGCCTTTCCTTTAGTCGAACGAATTCTGGAAAAAATCACAAAAGTACCTTCAATTTATAAGTCGCCGACGGATATGGGCGTTAACTGTGCCGGTTTGGGTATTGTTGACGATGAAGCTGTTCGTTATGAGTCCGGCCAGGAAATTATTCGCCGTTACTTTCGCTACAGTTGTGAATATGTTATGGGGTTTGTCGATTCAGGAACTGTTCAGCGGGTAGAACTGATTATGAAGGGATTAGGGTTGTCTTTCAAAGACCGTTCAGTGGTGGTTCCGGCCCGGGCGGCTGCCGCTGATGCTGAAGCCAATGATAAAGGTAACGAAGGTATCTTTTGCGGAGCGGCGATTGAGTTAAAAAATGGAGATATTGTTACCGGAAAGAATTCAAGCCTGATGCACGCAACAGCCAGTCTTGTTTTTAACGCGGTTAAACAGCTGGCGAATATACCGGACAGGATTCACTTGTTGTCACCGGCAATTATAACTTCAATAAAGAATCTTAAGAAATCAATTACCGGCGTAAAAGTAGCCAGTCTCAATTTAGAAGAGGCTCTAATCGCTTTAAGTATCAGCGCGATGACTAATCATACAGCTCAGCTTGCTATGGCTAAGTTGTCGGAACTAAACGGATGTGAAATGCACATAACTCATATGCCAACCCCCGGCGATGAATCGGGGTTACGAAAGCTGGGAGTTAATTTAACTTCTGATCCTAATTTTTCTTCAAAAAGTTTATTTGTTGTATAATCGATTATTAATGGAGGTTTTTAATGAGCGGAATCTACGGAGTTGTTTCAGAGAAAGATTGCCTGAATGACCTTTTTTACGGCGTCGACTACCACTCACATTTGGGTACAGAATATGGCGGGCTTGTGGTTTTGGGTGAAACCTTTCAGCGGCAGATTCATAACATAGCCCAAACCCAATTTAAATCTAAGTTTTTTAATGAGTACCATACCCTTAAAGGTAACAAAGGTATTGGCGCGATCAGTTCTGAAGAACAACCGATTTACTTAAAATCTAAGTTTGGCGAATTCTGTGTTGTAACAAACGGTTTTATAGAAAATTCTTCTATTCTAGCTGAGGGCCTTTTTAAGTTAGGAATTTCATTCGCTGAAGTCAGCGATCAAGGTATAAATCAAACTGAGCTGGCCGCGAAAATTATCAGTCAGGGCTCAAGCATTAAAGAGGGGATTGAAAAGCTTTTTGATATGATAGAAGGGTCTTGTTCGGTTTTAGTTTTAACCCGCCAAGGAATATACGCTGCCCGAGATCGGTTAGGCTATACTCCCTTAGTCATTGGCCAGAAACTTGGTTCTTTAGCGGTGACGTCTGAAACCAGCGCTTTTCCTAACAATGATTTTATTGTAACAAAATACGTTGAACCGGGCGAAATAGTTTTTCTTAGTGAGGCTCAGGATATCAGTGTTAAGCGTACCGGGGCATCTACTAAACAGACTTGTTCTTTTTTGTGGATTTATACCGGGTTCCCGGCATCTAATTATGAAGGTATCAACACCGAAGTTGTCCGGGAACGTTGCGGCCGTTGTTTAGCTAGACGCGATAAGGATATTAAGCCTGATTTAGTCTGCGGTGTGCCCGATTCCGGAGCGGCTCACGCTATTGGGTACGCGGCCGAAAGCGGTGTGCCTTACCGGAGGCCTTTAGTTAAATATACTCCGGGTTACGGAAGAAGCTATACTCCTCTGGAACAGACAACTCGTGATCTGGTCGCAAAAATGAAACTGATCCCAATATCTGACATTATCAAAGGTAACAGCATTGTCGTTTGTGATGACTCAATCGTGCGAG
>JAQTSA010000157.1 GCA_028711575.1 Candidatus Omnitrophota bacterium
TACTGTTTGACAACCGTTTGACTCTTCAAAACAACGTTTGACCACTGTTTGACAGTCTCTCCGAAGGCAGATGCAACTCTGCCAAGGAGGACGGGTTGACTATCGTTTGACTCTTCTCCTAATCGCTATGAGCTTCTTCTTCTCTTATCCATGAGCCATGAGCTATGAGCTATGAGCTTCTTGCCAGAAAGCCTTTTACCAATCGCCCAAAGGTATAATCCAAGGTATCGCGGTAAAAGCTGAAAAACTTTAAAGCTCGAAGATCCCTTCGTCCGTTCCCGCCAAACAGTAGCCACTTCTGTCACTTTTGCCCCATTATAATAAGCTTTTAAAGGGATTTCCATAGAAATCTCAAATCCCTGTGATTCAATAATAATATCTTTTAAGATTTTTTTGCGATACATTTTAAAGGCATTAGAAATATCGTGAGTCGGAATACCTAAAAGGAAATGAAGAGTTATCCCGCCGTAACGAGAAAGAAAAGCTTTTAGGCTGGATCCGCCAAGACGCCCGCCGCCCTTGATATAACGGCAACCGCAGGCTACGTCGTAACCCTGATCGAGTTTTTCGACCATTTTCTTTATGGTTTCTAAGTCATCACATAAGTCGCCCATGACCAAAACAACATAGTCGCCGGCCGCTTTTTCTAAACCGGCCTTTACGGCATTGGCAAAGCCTCGGGCCTCTTGGTTATCGTAAAGTGAAATGTTTTTGTATTTTTTTTGAAGGCCTTTAACTAAAGAGCTGGTACTGTCAGTCGAATGGTCGTTGATTATAACCAACTCGCAATCGGTATCAACAGTCTCTTCAATTTCGTTGATCACATCAACAATATTTTCTTCTTCGTTATAAGCCGGTACAACAATTGACAATTTCATTAATCACGCTCCACTTTATAAATGTGAATAGTTTTATTTTCAAAAACCGGCGTAAAAATTTGAGGGTTATCTTTGGCCCACATATCTTCTAAGGGAAAAATTATGTCTTTTGTCTGCTGAAGAGAATAAACGAAAAGATAATCAGTATCTCTTTTTTTTAAATTAGAAATCCAAGCCTCAAAAGACGCCTTTCCCCGGTAATTGTCAGCTTGAAGCATTTTTTGGTGTAAACTTAGAAAATCCTCGTCCCAGCTATAATAGCTTTTTTTAAAGTAATGAAGACGTATCGGGTCAACAGTGTTTACCGAGGTGTAATAAACATTGTTAGTCAAATTCTGGCCATACAAAGGAAGGGGTACCGGGCGGCCGGCATAAGAGATGTTCTTTTTTTTCAGGTTACTGTTCAGCCAAAACCACGCCCTGGTCGCGTCAGGCCAATATCCCGAATACTTTTCTATTTTTATGTATCGGGCGTATTCATTCTTACGGTAATCTCTTTCAAGAAAAAATAAACCTAAAAATAAAAAGACAATAAAAGCCGAAATTGTAATGAGGCTGACCGTAATCCGGGGTTTTTTCTTTAAAAAAACTGCAAATAAAAAAAATAAAACCGCTGAAAGAATCAACGCGGCAATAAGTTCAGCGTGACTGGCTATTTCAAATAAACTGGACAATGCACAAACGAAAACCAACCCTTTGACTACTTTTAAAGGAACTGAAAAAAGCTCTAAAAGATAAAAAGCGGCAATTAAGCTAACAGCGAACAAACAATAAAGGTAACGGGTGTTTGCTAAAGGAATAACAAATCGATAGACAGAATAAATAAGGGCCGGCAAAGAAAAAACATATAGGGTAATAAAATCGAGGTTTTTTCTTTTCTTAATCAAGACTAAAGGAAGGCCTAAGACTGCCGCCGGCAGGATAAGAATAAAACCTGCCGCGCCTAATCCCTCATGAAAAAGCAGTTTGGAAAAACTGTAATCGGTAAAGTTAAAATGAGCGCCGTAGGCAGCGCGGTCCATAACGCCTTTAAATATCCGTTTGCCAAAAATAACAAAATCGAAAGGGTAAAGAAAATTTGATGTTTCCAGGAAGTTTCGTATATACATAAACCCGCCGAAAACTATAACTGTAAAAATAAACATAAAAAAAATAGGTAAAGTTTTTTTGGGCGGAAAAAGAAAAGAAAAAAGAAAAACAATAATAAGCAAAGCGCTGTAAGGTAAAGCAACCGTTTTTACTCCGAGTAAAAGGCCGGTGGATAAGCTAAACAAAAAAACAGCGGGCAAACGGTAGTTCTTTAAAAGCTGTAACAAAAAGTGTAAAGCGACAAGGAATAAGCCGCTGACTATAACGTCAACGTAAGCTATTTCAAGCTGTTTAAAATAGTTCGGTATAAGCGTAAACAAACAAGCCGCGTAAAAAGCGTATTTTTTGTTTAGCCCCAAAGTAGCCGATATCCCAATGACCGCTAAAAAGGATAAAATAAAAAAAGGAAGCTGAGCAAGATCAGAAAACATAAAATGTTTAAATGGCGCCATAAACCAAAAAAACAGTAAACTTCCGCCAAAAGGGTAATATGGCGGGCTGGGGTCACCAAAAACAGCCGGAGGGTTGGTAAGATTTGCAGTTTTGAGCCACTGGACAGGAAAAGTAAAATGGTAGTTTAAACAATCCCAGCCAAAAGGCGGATTGAAAAAATTTATAGATAGTTTAACTAAAAAAAAACCTGAAATGACGGATAACAAAAAAATGTTAAGTTTCGACCGGAAAAAATCGCCGAAAAAAATTGAAAAACCTTTTTTAGGTAACCTGAGATTTATTTTTAATGAGAATACCGTTATCAAAAAAACAATAATTTGTACTATTAAAATGTTTGGTAAAGAAAGGCGGCCGAAGACGCCTAAAAGCTCTTCGGTTAATACTACCAAGGCGTAAAATATTATTCCGGCAGCGATAATAGTATCGCGTAAACAAAAAGGTTTAATAAGCGTTCGGGATATGGCAGCAGAAACAATTATATAGATTGTGTTCGATAAAAAGAATAAAAACATTTTAAAAATCTTTAATCTTTGTAATCCTCGATAAGATAAAACCTGAATAATTCGGCGATTAAAAGTTTACAAAAAATAAGGTTACTTATCAAGTAACGTTTCCAAAGTCTCCTTGGTTCTTGAAACAAGCGATACAGCCATTCTAAAGCAAACCGCTGCATCAGCAGAGGCGCGTGCGATTTGACTCCGGCAACAATATCAAAGGCCGCGCCGATGCTGACCATTGAAATGTTAAGTTGTTGACGATGACTTGCGACCCAACGTTCCTGTTTGGGGCAACCAATACCAACAAACAGGATTTGGACTTTCGAAGATTTGATGTCATTAACAACTGCCTGGTCTTCCTCTTCGCTTAAAGCGCGGTAGGGCGGGCTGTAAGCGTAAGCTATCGTAAGGTCAGGGTAATCAGCCTTTATTTTTTGAGTTAAAAGATTAATAGTTTCCTGGCTTGCTCCGTAAAAACCAACGGAAACACCTTCAGTTTGAGCGGCCTGGCAGATCTTTGGAAGAAGGTAGGCTCCGGCAACACGGCTCGCGCCTCTTACGCCAAGGAGTTTTAAGGCGATAAGTAAGCTCATCCCGTCGGGCGTTACAATATCGGCGGAATTGACAATTTTTTTGTATTTCGGGTCAGAGTAGGCTTCATACAAAACATGTACCGCGGCAACACAGATAAAAGCGGATTTATTTTTTTTTGCCAAAGAAACCGTAAGCTGCGCAGTTTCCTCATAACTTGTACGGTCAATTCTCATACCGTGCAAGTAACAGTGGTTTCTTTTTTTGTTCATCAATTGCCTTTTATCTTTTGGGCAAGAGCCGCGTAAGACTCAACTTGCGCCTCCATTGAAAATCTTTTTTGTGCAAGGGTTCGTGACCGTTTTGAAAAGTCAGTTGATTTTGAGTTATCGGTAAGAAGTTCTTTTAAAGACGCGATTACCTCCTGGCTGTTACTTGCAACATAACCGGTTTCTTCAGAGACAACAGCGTCTCGACAGCCGCCGCTGTCTAAAGTGATTATCGGTGTACCGCAGGCAAGAGCTTCAATTAAAGTGTTAGGCAGGTTATCGGCTTTACTCATCGAAAGATAAACGTCGCTTACTCCGTAACAAAGCGATAAAAGCCTGTCGTCGCCAATAAACCCGACCTTTACAACCTTTATGTTTGGCGGAAAGGAAAAAGAAAAATCCCCTCCTCCAACAAGAAGGACAGTTATTGGAAAATCCGTT
>JAQTSA010000028.1 GCA_028711575.1 Candidatus Omnitrophota bacterium
CTGCGTTGCCTGCGGCAACCGTTGTTTCCGCCACTCGCACATGCTATATTTTCAAAGATTAGACTTTTATGCCTTTTTTAGGCTTGATTTTTAATTTATTACGGCGCTACGGGAACAACGTTCTTTTCTGTCAGATGTTGCTTTCAGCACCCGTTGTTTCCGCCACTCGCCCATCCTATTTTTCAAAGATTAGACTTTTATGCCTTTTTTAGGCTTGATTTCTAATTTACTACGGCGCTACGGGAACAACGTTCTTTTCTGTCAGATGTTGCTTTCAGCAACCGTTGTTTCCGCCACTCGCCCATGCTATTTTTTCAAAGATTAGACTTTTATGCCTTTTTTAGGCTTGATTTTTAATTTATTACGACGCTACGGGAACAACGTTTCCTTCCTGTCTTTTCTCGTTGCCTGCGGCAACCGTTGTTTCCGCCACTCGCCCATGCTATTTTTTCAAAGATTTAACGTCTACACCCTTTTCGGGCTTGATTTTCAATTTATTACGACGCTACGGGAACAACGTTCTTTTTTCTTTCTGCGTTGCCTGCGGCAACCGTTGTTTCCGCCACTCGCACATCCTATTTTTTCAAAGATTTAACGTCTACGCCCTTTTCGGGCTTGATTTCTAATTTACTACGGCGCTACGGGAACAATGGCTCCCCTGGTTTCTTTTCATCCGGCTGGCCTGTAAAATAAGGCGTGGGCCGGATTTGAACCGGCGCATAGCGATTTTGCAGACCGCTGCCTTACCACTTGGCTACCACGCCGTTATCTATTTCTATTTTTTCAGAGAACTAAAAGTTATAAGTCTACTTTACTTTAATTTTTCCGGCTAAGATTTCTCTTAACGCATTGTCCAAACATTTTTCACTCGGCTTATCCAGCAAAATTTTGTCACCATCGGCAATTTGTAAGGCCCGCTTAGCCGCGAGTATCGTTAACTTATATACTGACCCTTTACTCGCTCTTAAAAGGTGCTCAACTGGAACATGTTCTTCTAATAACATCACGGCCTCCTGAATTTTTCAGCTAAAAAATACGCTTCCAAAAGGTTGAGCGAATCTGTTAACTTTTTATTTACTAAAACGTAATCGTATTCTCGAGCGTAACTCATCTCTTGTTTAGCGAGCTTTACCCGATTTTTTATTGTTGTTTTTTTCTCTTCTCTTTTTTCCAAGCGCTTTTTTAGTTCAGCTTTCTGCGGCGGCGCGATGAAAATCGTAACTATTCTACCAAGGTTTACCTTCTTTTTCAAATACATTCCGCCTTTTACGTCAATACACAAAACTAAACTCTTTCCTGACTTTAAAGCCTGATCGTAACAGGATTTCGGCGTTCCATAATAATCATCAAGAACTTTTTCACTTTCTAGAAAAGATCCAGCCTTTAGCTTTTTCTCAAAATACTCTTTTGAAACAAAAAAATAATCTTTCCCTTCTTTTTCCCCGAAACGTTTTTTACGGGTAGTCATTGACACGCTCTGAACAAAATTTTGTTTAATTATTTTTCTTAAAAAAAGCCTTTTCAGTAAAGTAGTTTTCCCAACCCCGCCTGGTCCGGAAACAATAAAAATCAAAGATTTGTTTTCCATCCTTACCTCTTATGGCCTCTTATTGTAATCAAAATATAGCCTTCTGTCAAAAAAAATATCGTTTATATCAGCCTTTTGGCCGGTTTCGCTTCATTTTTACCAAACATTCAAGATGCGGCGTATGGGGAAAAAAGTCAAAAGGTTCAATAAAATCAAGGTCATATTCGCCAACTAACCCGGATAAGTCATCCATCATACTCTTGGGGTTACAGGATGAATAAAAAATAACCGCCGGTTCCAGCCTTAAGACAGCTCTAATTATTTTTTTGGATAACCCCGATCGGGGTGGATTTAAAACGATGCAATCGATATTTTTATAACCTTGAGCTTTTAAATTTAAAAACCGTCTTGTATCTTCGGCAAAAAAAGTTATATTTCCTACTTTGTTGTTCTCAGCATTGATAATTGCCGCCTCAACTATTGGCTGATGAAGCTCAACCCCAAACACATGTTCGGCTTCTTTAGCCAAAAAAATACCGATACTGCCCACACCACAAAAAAGGTCTAATACTCTTTTTTCTTTATCAAGCGCCGCTTCTTTTCTGATGGTCTGGTAGAGCTCTTTAATCCCTTGGGGGTTTACCTGAAAAAAAGAATCAACTCCAATATTAAAAAAAAGGCCGTCCAGTTCTTCCTGAATAAACGGTTGGCCAAAAATAAGTTCTTTTTTTTCAAAAACAACCGCGTCTGACCATGAATCATTCTTAATCCAAAAGATCGAAACAACCGGTTTTTCTAAATCTAGATTTAATATTGCTTCTACAAACTCGGAGCTATTCAAATCCTGCTCACTTGTCGTTACAATAGCGACCATTGTCTGAGCGGTAAATTTGGTTTCCCGAACAATTAGGTTACGTAAAAAGCCCCGATGACTATATTTATTGAAAACGCTGAATCCTTTTTGATTGCCAAAGGCACGAACAACATTTAAAATCTTTCCGATGTCTTTAGAAAACAGCAGACATTCTTCTAAATTAACTAACCGCCGATCTTTAGAGCCGCTATATAGCCCGCATAAAACAGAACCTTGAGCTCCTGAAAAACTAAACTCCATTTTGTTGCGATAAAAAAACTTTTGGTAACTATGGATTTTTCTAATTTCAAGAGCAAAATTATTTTTCTCGATTAACTCTTTAACCAGGTTCTCTTTATTGATCAGTTGCTGGCAATATTCAACATCCTGGAAACGGCACCCCCCGCAATCACCAAAATGTCGGCAAAGCTGATTCATAATTTTATCTCTTTAATCGATTTTCGTTTCGTAACCGGAGAGGTTTTAGCCGGAAAGCCTAAAGCTATAACTGCTTCTAACTGAAAAGTTTCTGGGATGTTAAACCTTATATTTATCTCTTGGCGCTGATTTAATATCTCGCCTAACCAACAAGCCCCAAGCTTTATCGAGTGAACATATAAAAGAATATTTTGTATCGCCGCCCCGACGGCTAATAAATCTTTTTCATAGTTATAAGAAACTTTTTTATCTAAAAAAACACATAACGCGCAATCCGCTTCTTTTATTATTTTTCCATATTTTGTGTATCCGCTTAAACTGTCTTTTTCTTTATTTCTTAAAACCTTAAACTTCCAGGGCTGATTATTTAATCCTGATGGCGCCCAGCTTGCCGATTCTATAATTTTATCAATTATCGCCGGGCTAATTTTTTCTGATTTAAAACAACGAACTGATCGGCGGCTTTTTATTAAGGATAGAATGTCTCCCTGGCCTTGGCTAGAACCCTTCATATCCCAATTCCTTTAAAATCCTGGTTTTATTTTGCCAATCAACAACAACTTTAACCCAAATTTTTAAAAAAACTTTTCGGCCAACGATTTTTTCTATATCCAGCCTGGCAGCACGGCCAACATGTTTTGCTACTTCACCGCCAAGGCCAATAACAATTTTTTTCTGAGAAATCCGGTTTACATAAATAATCGCGTTGATATGAGTTACTTTTTCTTTTTCTTCAATATTTTCAATTTCCACGGCAATTGAATGAGGTAACTCCTTATTTAAAGCCAAAAACAGCTTTTCTCTTACGATATCGGCAAAACGAAAGCGTAGAGGAAAATCTGTTACTATATCGCTATCATAAAAAGGATGAGATTGAGGTAACGACTCGATTATTAAACTTTTTAATTTATCGATGTTAGTTCCGTCTTTTGCCGATACCGGAAGGAACCATTTCATTAACTTATCCTCTTTATCTTTTTCTTTCCAAAGACTTATATAAGCATTTAAATTACGGTCGGTTTTATCTATTTTGTTTAAGACCATCATCACCGGCAAATTTTGACTAACTAAAAAATCAACGATTCGTTGTTCCTCTCTGCCTGGTTCACGAGAAAGATCAACAACGTAAAGTACAATGTCACAGCCGGATAAAGATTGTTTTGCGACGCTGTTCAAACATTCCGCTAAATTTTCTTTGAACTGATGCATACCAGGAGTATCAACCAGGATAACCTGGGCATCTTTGGTATTAAGAATACCCCGGATCTGGTAACGAGTTGTCTGAGGGACAGCGGAAACTATACTTATTTTTTCGGCAACGAGCCGGTTTATAAGCGTTGATTTCCCCACGTTCGGCCGGCCAATAATAGCCGCAAAGCCTGATTTAAAATCCTTATTTTCCATTTGCCTATTCTACCAAAAAGTTTTGATTCCTCAAGGTTTCTTTCTTGACCAAGAGATTTGGCCTTCAATTAGACCGACAACCGAGTTTGCAATATATACAGAATCAGCCTTGATTAAATCATCAACATATAACACTCGTTCTTCGGCTTTTTTGCTTTTTATCAGATCCCGCCGGAAAGTTCCGTCCAACAACCCACAAAAAACCGGCGGCGTAACGATTTCATCGCCTATTTTAAGAAAGACATTAGTTCTGGCGCCTTCAGTTAACTGGTTTTCGCTATTAAAAAAAAGAACATCAAAAAAACCTTCAGCTCGGGCTTTTTTTAATTCTCGATTATAAAGAGTCCGGTTGGTCGTTTTATGATATAAAAATATATTTTCTTTATTCGTTCTTTTAGCGCTGATTTTAATCCGCACCTTTTTTTCGGGTTTTTCCAATTTTTCCCCTTTCACTATAACCTTGCCGTCTAAATTAACTAAAACCCTCAACTTAAATGGTTCGTTTTTGTTATTTTCGGTAATTTCATTTATCCGGGCATCAATTAAGGGCATATCAAAAGGTATAGAAAAATAATTACAACTTTTCCTTAACCGGCTAAGATGGGCGCGATACAAAGATATTTTCTGATTTTTTTCAACTTTCATTGTCTCAATTAAAGAAATATCCGGAAACGGCTCAAGAAAAAATTTAGCTTTTAACAACGCTTCGTCATACTCTTTTTCAGGCCTTGAATCAAAAACTATTCCTCCGCCGACACCAAGACATCCCTTATTTTTCTTTAGAACAACCGTGCGGATCGGCACATTGAAACAAACCTTCCGCGGACCGATATAACCGATCGCCCCGGTATATATGCCGCGCGATTCTTTTTCCAGACTATGAATAAGTTTCATGGTTTTTATTTTTGGCGCCCCGGTGACTGAACCGCAAGGAAATATTGCCCGTAAAACTTCTTGGATTTTTATATTTTTTTTGACTTCGGCCTTAACAACTGAGGTCATTTGGTTTAAGGTTCTGTACTTTTCTACATTAAACAACTTATCAACAAAAACTTTTTTGCCTATTCGACCTAAATCGTTTCGCACTAAATCAACAATCATCAGATTTTCAGCTCTTATTTTTTTACTGGCTTTAAGCGCTCCTCGGTTACGGTTATCAGCTAAAACCGTCAGCCCTCTTTGGCCGGTTCCTTTCATTGGATGACTTTCTATAATTTGTTGATCCATTTTAAAAAAAAGTTCCGGAGAAAAAGACAGAATCTTTTTCTCGCCGGTATTGATAAAAGCCATATAGCTAGTCGGCTGGGCCCGGCGCAAATTTAAATAAAAATCCTTGGCGTTGCCTTTAAAATCAAATTTGATTTTAAAAGTATAGTTGACCTGATAACTATATCCCTCTCTCAAATTGTCTTTGATTTCCGCTATCGCTTTGTAATATTGGTCTTTTTTAAGATTTGGTTTGGGATTTGCGATTCGATAACCGCTTTGAGCTTTTCCAACTAATTGCGGTGACTCCTTAAAAATTTTTGGAGCTTTTGAGACACCAAACCAAACTAACGGGCCGGCACTTTTTTTTCGCAGATCAGCGAATTGCTCATCTAAAAAATAACCGAACTCGTAACTTATAAATCCGCTCAGCCATAACCCTTTTTTCCTTGTTTCTTCCAGTTTGTTAAAAAAAGCGGCCAAATCATCGCCGTAGTTAAACGTTATAATTTCCTGAAAATCCTTAAAGAGGTAAGAGATATCGTTCGCCGGAAACGGAGATTTAGTTTCAAGGAAAACGCCCGGATCTTCAGTTATTAGATCAATAACGTCCCTTTTTGGCTTGAATTCTCCAATCATTGTTATTGCCTAAGCCAGATTTTATATTTTTTTACTTGGGCTATTTTTTCTGCCGCGCAGGGAAGACTTTCCTGCTGTGAAATCAGACCAACGTTTGAGTTCTCGCAAAAATCATCTATTGCCGGTAAAGGAAGGAATTCTTTATTATTAGCTACTACGTTTAAGAGGAGAAACTTATTTTCCTGGACATAAATCTTTTTGATATCTTTTTCTAAATTATTGGAAAGTTTTGAAAGCCTGGCGTATTTTGAAGAAGAGCTGACCAATGGAAACACCGATAAGTTTATTAATTCTAGAATAAAAATCCAACTAACAATAAAAGCAGTCATCTTTTTTCTTTTATCATATTTTCCGATTTTAAAACTTAAAACCGCTAAAAGAAAACAAATAGCGTATGCCGACAACGGAACTATTTGCTTAATAAAAAAACAAACAATAAGCCCGGCAAAGACCAATCCAAAAAATATCCCCGCGGTCAGACTAACGGCTTTTCCTGCTGTTTGAGCCGGCCCCTCAATAAAATACAAAGCCGAAAGCGACGCGAAAGGAAAAGCGAGTACCAGTAGATACATCGGGGTCTTTGAACTTATCAATGACAATATCAAAAGCCCCAAGCTGAACCAAACCAGCATAAATCTATCTATTGGCTGAGTTTTTATTTTTTTCCATGATAAAAAGGAACCGCAGCCAAGCAATGACCACGGCAACATAATAGGAATAACCATTAAAAGGTAAAAATAAAACGGCTCTTGTTTTGTTGTCGGGTTTATTCCCCGAGCAACGGTTTGTCCAAAAACCATTTTTTGAAAATACTCATCATTAACAAGATTAAATCCTGCCAGCCAAATCATAATTACTAAAAAAGTAAATAGGTTCATGTACAGTACTCGCTTTAAGCGATTCATTCGCTGAGGGATAATCAATGTTGCCGCAACGCCCATAATAAGAGGAAAAATAAAACCTAAAGCGCCTTTTGTAAAAACAGCAAGAAAGCTAAATAAACTGTACAAATAAAAGTATTTAAGTTTTCCGGTATTAACGGCCTGCCAAACAGAAAAGATGCTTGCGAAAATAAAAAAACAAAACATTATATCCATTCGGGTTAAGATAGTCATCGCGAAAAACAAGCCTGAAGTCGCAAGCAACAACGACGATAAAAATCCCTGTTTCGGTTTGCCCGCTTTTTTGAAAAGTAAATAATTAAGAGAAAGAATTGCCCAACTGAATAAAACATTTATAGTTGTCGTTACAAATAGCGCCAGCCTGAAGTCTTTGCTAACAAAGCTTTTAAGTATCCAAAAATATAAAGGAGGTTTTTCCCAATAAAAATCCCCAAGGTATTGAGGAACAAAAAAATCAGGAAAGTTTTTTATGTTTTGTACTATATAAATTATTCTTGCTTCATCGGGAAAAAATGGTGTTCTAAAAAAACAGGCCGGTAAGTAAAGACAAAAACTTAAACCTAAAAACAAAAAATAAAATTTACTATTTTTTCCTGTAAATAAAGTAGAGATTCCGCGCATAAATTAAAACTCCAAAACTTTGGCCAAGAATAAAGACCGGGTCCCGTCGATAAAGAGAATAAATAAGAAGGATCACCCCTCCGCCCAAACTGAAATACCAAAAACATACAGGAATAATACTTTTTTTCTCTTTCTCACTCACGATCCATTGGAAAAGAAACCGGCAGAAAAAAAGTGACTGGCCTAAAAAACCAACTATAAGCCAAAATGTTTCAGCTTTCATCTTTTATCTTATACTCAATAATTCTGTGTTTAAGCCATAAAACGCCGATTAGATCGGCGACACCTTCGGCTGCTCTTTTCGCGTTTGTATATTTAGATATACCGAATTCACGTTTCATGTGCCGCACCGGAACCTGTTTTATTCTTACCCCATAGCTTTGTGCTATCAGCGCAAAAAAGCGGTGAAAATTTTTAAAAAAAGGAAACGACAAAAGTATTTCTCGTTTAAACATTCGTAATGAACACCCTGTATCCTTTGTTTTATCGCCCAAGAAAACACGCCTCGCCAACCAAGCCACTTTCGACGCGATTTTTCGCATCGCCGTATCCTGACGGTTTTGCCGAATCCCGGTAATAAAATCCGCTTCGTTTTTATAAGTAACTAACGTTTTGATCTCTTCCGGTGGATTTTGTAAATCGGCATCAAGCGTGATAATCCATTCACCGCAAGCCTCGTTAAACCCGGCTTTTAGCGCCGCGGATTGCCCCTGATTTGAGACAAAACTAATAACCTTTAACTGTGACACCTTCTGCTTTAAATTGTTGATAACAGCAAGCGAGTCATCATTGCTGGCATCATCAACATAAATAATCTCGTATTCTTTGGAAATTTTACCGATAACCGCGACTAGGCGTTCTGTCAACTCGGACAAAGAATCCTGTTCATTATATACCGGTATTACAACAGAATATTCCATAACAAATTAATTTTGGCATCGCGGGCAAAAACAGGTTCCTCGCCCGCCGATTGTTTCTTTTATTATTTTAGTTTTGCACTTAACACAAGGTAAATTCTGACGCTGATAAACTTTAAGTAATTCGGCGTACTCTCCTTTTTTCCCTTCGCCGTCACGATAAGTGTCTACCGAAGAGCCCTTTTTTTCTATCGCTTTACTCAATATTTTTTTTAAACACTGATAAATTTTAGAAAGCTCTTTGGGGCTTAAATCATTAGATTGCCGGCCGGGATGCACTCCGGCACAAAAAACAGCTTCCTGAGCGTAAATATTACCTATTCCGGCCAAAAAATGCTGATCCATCAATAAAGGCTTGATCTTGCTCTTTTTGTTGCCAAACAAGGCAATAAAGGCTTTACTATCCAAGTCAAAGACTTCTTGTCCCATTTTTTTTATTATCGGCAAATCCTGCCAGTTAAAAGAAAACTTTAATTCACCCAGGACTCGTTGATCGCAGAAATTTATAAATCTGCCGTCATCGAGACAAAAAAGAACTCGGGCAAACTTTTCTTCTTTTTTACTGACAATCAGCCACCCGCTAATTCTTAGATGAATTATTATAAACCCGCTTTCTTTTATTCCAAGGATTAATACCTTTCCCCGGCGAATTATTCTTTCTATTTTTTTCCCCTCAACCAACTCGCTGAACTTTTTTGTTGTTATACCTTTTAAAAGCCGTTTATCTCTATAAACAACAGAAACAATAGTCTTTCCCACGACTTCACTAATCAGATGCCTTTTGACAGTTTCTACTTCCGGTAACTCCGGCATAAACTTTCCTTCTATTTATTTCCCACAACTTCTATATCTAAATACCTTGACCGGGGACCGTCAAATTCACAAAAATAAATACCCTGCCAAGTTCCTAAAACCAACTCAGCATTATTGACAATTACAGTTAACGAACAGCCAAAAAGAGAACTTTTAATATGGGCGGCAGAATTACCTTCACGATGAGAATAGTTATTATTCCAAGGCACCGCTTTATTTAAATAATTTCCGATATCTGAAACAACGTCACAATCAGCATTTTCATTTATCGTAACCGCCGCGGTCGTATGCGGACAAAAAATAACACATAACCCGCTGTTAATTTTATATTTTTTTACCCGTTGGTAAACCAATTGAGTTACATCGATAAATTGTTGGCGTTCAGACGTTTCAAGATTTATTCTTTCCATAAAGACAAATCACCAGTTTCACACTTTTTATAATCCGTTATAACAACCTTGGTACTTTTCAGTTTCTGAAACCGAAAAGAATACTAGCTGAGCGATCCGGGTATTCTGTTTTAGGTGTATACCATAACAATTATCTACGACCAAAACAAACTCGCCCCGACCGCAAAACCCAGCATCCCAAACGCCATGCTGAGTATAAGCGCCCATTCTTAAAAATGTCGACCGGCTAAAAGATAAAGCGACTAAGTTAGCCGGCATATTGACAATTTCGTTAGTTCTTACTTTATATACGCCTTTTTCCAACTGCCACCAGCCATAAGGATTATCCTCTTTTTCCTTTATAGGAATTAGTTCCTCGGTTTGCGGTAAAACCCTTTCTTTGTTTGAAAAATCTGCTTTACCGGGACCGTTAAACTTAAAAATTTTCCCTACCGTTAAATCAAAACCGTTTGGTGTCAGCTGAGTTTGTAAATCAATATATTTGTCTAATAATTTTTTTTCTTCTATCAGTTGTTTTATTTCTTTTTTGTTAAGCATTATTTTTTACCTTTTTAAGTCTAGTCTTAATTAACCAGTAGACCGTAACAAAAAAATCTGTCCACTTAATTTTTTTCCCCTCTGAATAATTCCGGCCGCTATAGGAAACCGGAACTTCATAGACCCTTTGATTTCTTGAAAAAACTTCTCCGGTAATTTGGGCTTCAAAGCCAAACCGATTAGCTGTTATTTCTATATCTTTAATCAAAGAACTTCTAAAGACTTTGTAACAGGTCATAAAATCACTAAGCATAGTATTATACAAAAGATTTGCAATTAAATTAACAACTTTATTACCTAAATAGTGATAAAAAAGAAAACACCGATGCGGCCCGATAAACCTTGACCCAAAAACAACGTCAGCTCGGCCTTTAACAATCGGTTCAATTAGCTGGCTGTACTCATCAGGATGATATTCCAGATCAGCATCTTGAATAATAACAAATTCTCCTTCAATAAACTCTAAGGCGCTGCGAATGGCTGCTCCTTTACCTTGATTCTTTTCGTGATATATTTTTTTGATGTTTGGACCCTTTAACTTTTCTATCAACTGCCGCGTTCCGTCACTTGAAGCATCATCAATTATTATAATCTCTTTTTCTAACTCAACTTTTTGCACTTCATTGATAAGACTTTCTATTGTTCCTCTTTCGTTATAAGCCGGGACAATTACACTTAAATAAGGTTTTTTCATCTAGACAACTGTTTCTTTATTTTTTTTATTACATCTTCCGGCGAGACACACTGCTTTATCCCGTTTATTTTCCAGGGATACAGACTATACACCTTTTTACTTTCGTTCAAAGCAAAGGCTATTTCCGAAAGAGTTCCGTGTTTACCGCTAAAAGCAACAATAGCGACACTAGAGCGAACAACTAAAATATTCCTGGCATACCCTAACCCTGTGGGGATACAAACATCTAAAAATCCATTTGCCTCCTCGCAATTACTTCCCGGCAAAATGCCGACAGTCGTTCCGCCAGCTGACTTTGCCCCGGAACAAGCCGCCTCCATAACCCCTCCGGCACCGCCGCAAATCAGCGTCCAGCCTTGTTCGGCTATTTTTGCCCCCATTCGATAGGCTAAATCCTGTGTTTTTTTAGAGCAGCGATGCGCCCCGATTACCGAAACATTTATTCTTTTTTTCATCTGAAAAATTTAGGCTGTTTTTCTTATGTTCTTGGTTGGATCAACCATTTCCAGCAAAGAATTAAATTGGTCGTTAAGATAACTGTTGCGTTTAGTATCCCCGCCTTTAAGGTTACGGGAAAAAAGTATGTGTCCGCCTTTTTCTTTAATCTGCCGCTCAAGTTCAGATAACGCTTTCTCTTTACCTAACCCGCTTCCATAAGTTAAAAAACAAGCTGTTTTCTGTTTATTAAAATCAGCGATATTCGCCAAAAAAGCCCTTAACGCCGGAGCTATTGTAAAAGCCCAAACCGGTGAACCAAAAATAATAAAATCATATTCAGAAACAATTTTATTTTTGCGTTCCAAAAGAACTTCCTTTTTAAAGAAAGCCTGAATACTTTGCTTGATAAATGATTTTTCTTCTTTTTCTGGCCGCAAATCAACCATCGCGCACTGTACGCCTCGATTAGTAAATCGCTCATGTAAAAACATCGCGGCACGCTTAGTATTTCCTGAAAATGAATAAAAAACTATTGCTACTTTCATAATTATCACCCTATCCTTTTAAAACAAAACTAGTTGTTTTCTTTTTTCTCTAATAGCCGGTTGATTACCTATTTTTATGGTTCCGTATTTTCCATCATAGCCGGGAGAAATGCTTATATTCCGGTCTCGAACTTGCTGTATTCCTTGAACAATTGCCTCAGGTATTGTTTTGATTAATTCTTTGTAACTGACGTTATTTAACACATTAAATTCCGATTGGTAACGGCCAACTATCTCTAAGTATTCTTTTTTAACCTTTTTGCTTGAGGCCTTGAATCCTCTGGCTTGAGCTATTATCTCTTCCAAAGAGACAAAATGCTTATACCCTATAGCTTTTTCCGGCACAAACTCTAAATCTCGGTCAGCTAACTCATCAACACGGTGAAGGACTCCTTTCGTTAATGTTCGGTTGCATGCCGGACAAATACCGGAATTTTCTCTCGTTTCGTAAGGAGCAAACCGCACGCCGCAATTACGATGGCCATCATAATAATATTTTCCCTCTTCGGGAAAGAACTCAATTGTATACAAAAATTTTGTCCGGTCTTTTTGTTCCAACACTTTTTTGATTTCCCAATAGTTCAATTCACAATCAAAGACATTTGCTTCCCGGCCAAGCCGAGAAAGAGAATGGCTGTCTGAATTTGAGACTAATGAATATTTGTCCAAATCCGATACCCGCCAATTCATTGGCGGGTCACTGGAAAGACCGGTTTCTAACGCTGTTATTTTACCACTATATTTGCCAAAAGCTTCTTTTATCGAGTCAAACCCTGATTTTGAGCCAAACAAAGAAAACCAGGGCGTCCAAATATGCGCCGGTATCACCATAATATCTTCCGATATTTCAAAAAGCTTTTTGGCCAAAGACTCACAGCTTAGACCGCCTAATACCGGCCGGCCGTCGGCCGCTAAATTGCCGTAGCCGGACAACATTTGATTAACTTCTTCGATAACTTTAAAAGTAGGAGCCAAAATAATGTTATGTACCCGATAATTACGCTGATTTTGGGTAAAAATATTTGATACTTCTGCTGATAGGATAAACTTTACGCCGTTATAGCTGAACAAACCGGTTTCTTCTATTGGTATAAGATATTCTTTTAACTCGCCAAGCCAGCCGGGATGCGTAAAGTCTCCGCTAGCCAAAAGATCTACCCCCTTAAGTTTGGCCCAATTACTCAAGTAAGGAATTTCCATGTCTTTGGAGGCAGCTCTTGAATACTTTGAATGGATATGCAAATCAGCAACAAATTTCATGTAGTTTTATACTTTTTTGTTACATTCTTCTTGCAGGCTTTTATTATCGCTTGGAACAAGACTTCTGTCAAAGATTAAAATTCAGCTCTTTGACTAATAGTTTTTGAAGATTAAAGGCTATAAACCTGTCTTCCCTTTGATATGTTGGTTTCAATTAATCCGGTTAGAGTTCTTCCAAGAAACGGAGTGTTTTTTGATTTAGATACGATTGACTCTTTAGTAACCTGCCATTTTTTATTTAGGTCGGCAACTACTATGTTAGCTATAAAGCCTTTTTTTATCATGCCTCTATTTTTAAGACCAATAATTTCCGCCGGTCGGTAAGACATCTTTTCTACTAACTGATTTAAAGTCAATATTTTAGTTTTAACTAAAAAAGTATAACTTAAAGAAAAAGATAGTTCCAGCCCAATAAACCCGAACGGCACATTTTCAAAAGGTAATTCTTTTTCCGAACAGGAATGAGGCGCGTGATCAGTAGAAATACAATCAATTGTTCCGTCCTTTAACGCACGGCAAACAGCTAAAAGGTCTTCTTTTTCTCCTAAAGGGGGATTTACTTTAAAGTTAGCGTCAAATTCGCTGGCTTCGACATCCTCTACCGTTAACGCAAAGTAATGAGGACAAGTCTCAGCCGTAACTTTAACACCTTGTGCTTTGGCATTACGTATAATTTCAAGACTTTTAAAACTGCTGATATGCGCTAAATGGATTCTTGCCTTAACAAACTTTGCGATTTCTATATCCCGAAAAACAGCTAAACTCTCACTAATATCAGCAATAGCCCCAATCCCATATTTAGAGGAAACATAACTTTCCCGCATTGATCCGTTCGCCGCTAACCGGCTGTCTTCGCAATGAGAAATTATCAACATTTGATGCATCGTGGCATACTCAAGAGCCCGGCGAAACAACAGGCTGTCAGCAACAGAAGATCCATCATCGCTTAAAGCGCAGCATCCGGCAGCTTTTAATGCCCCAAATTCAGTTAACTCACAGCCTTTCCTATCTTTGGTGATCGCGGCTATTGGATGAACATCTAGTAAATTAACTTTTTTTCCTTCTTCGATTATCCAGCTGACCAATCCCTCATTGTCTATTGCCGGTTCAGTATTCGGCATACAGCAAATATCGGAAAACCCGCCTTTTACTGCGGCCGCGGAACCAGAACGGATATCTTCTTCATCTTCCCGGCCCGGAATCCGCAAGTGAACATGCAAATCAACAAACCCGGGAAAAGCATGTTTACCTTCTCCTTCAATAACTATATCGGCTTTTTCCTGTATATTTTTTGAAACTTGTTTGATTGTATCGCCTTCAATAAGAATATCCGCTAAAAGACTTTCTTTGGGATTAACAATTGTAATATTTTTGATTAAAGTTCTGGTTTTTGCTTGCATTAGTTACCTCGTTCCTGGATTACTTTTGTTTTGTCCCTACTAAATAAAGGGTTGCCATTCTAACTGCTAATCCATTTTCAGCCTGCTGTAAAATTCGGGGATGAACTTTATGCTTTAGAGATGATACTATTTCTACATCCCAATTAATCGGGCCAGGATGGAGAATCAGACAATCTTTCTTTAATTTCGAGAACCGCTCTTCGGTCATCGCAAAATCCCGGACATATTCTCTGATTGTCGGCAGAAACAATCCGCCTTGCCTTTCTTTTTGTATTCTCAACATGATAATAACGTCGGCTTTCGGTAAAACCTGATCCAGATCACTGGTCAAAATAGCACCGCTTTGGCCATAATTGAAAGGCAACAATGTCGGCGGCGCGCAAACCGTTACCGAAGACCCAAATTTTTGAAACCCAAAAATATTAGAGCGAGCTACCCGGGAATGAAGGATATCTCCAACAATAAGCACATTCAACCCTTCTAACGTTGTCTTTATTTCTTTAACAGTAAACATATCAAGCAGAGCTTGAGTCGGATGTTCGTGTTTTCCGTCGCCGGCATTAACGATACTTGCCTGAGTAAATTTTTTTAAGCAATAGAGAGCAGCGCTGGAATTTATCCGGATAACCATTATATCGGGATGATAAGCCTCTAAGGTCTTAATCGTATCGACTATTGTTTCTCCTTTAGTTAAACTGCTAGAAGAAGATGAAAAGTTAACTACATCGGCACTTATTCTTTTTGCCGCTAACTCAAAGGAAGTTCTTGTTCGAGTCGAATTTTCAAAAAAAAGATTCACGATAGTTTTACCGCGTAAAGCCGGAACTTTTTTGACATCCCGCTCAGATATTTCTTTAAACGATGTTGCTAAAGATAAAACTATTTCAATTTCTTCCCGCGACAAAGAAGCTATATCCAGAATATGTTTTTTAGTCCACTTTTCAGCATGTTTTTGCATCATTTTGTCACCGGATTTAGCATTTTAATCCTGGCTATGGTCTTGAATTGTTACCATAACTTCGTCTATTTTATCTGCTTCCATCAATTTGACTTCTACGATTTCCTGTTTAGAAGTTGGTATATTTTTACCTACAAAATCGGCTCTAATCGGCAATTCCCGATGGCCTCGATCGATAAGCACGAGCAACTCTACTCGTTTAGGCCGGCCAAAATCCATTATTTCATCGAGAGCCGCCCTAACCGTTCGGCCGGTAAACAAGACATCATCAATGAGAATTACCACTTTATTGTTGATATCTTCGGCGATTTTAGTTTCTCTTACCACCGGTTTAGGGCCAATAGTAGTTAAATCATCCCGGTAAAGAGTAATATCCAAAACACCTAATGACACCGGAACTTTTTCGATTTCTTGAATTAATTGTTGTATTCTTTCAGCTAAATAGACCCCTCTAGTTTGAATACCAATTAACATTAACTCCTGGGGATCAGGATTTCTTTCTATAATCTGATGTGTCAACCGCGATAAAACCCGTTTTATATCTTCAGCAGTTAATATTCTTTTGGATTCCTTCATTGTTCTCCTCCCGGCTCAAGACAAAAAAAAACCGCTCCTTTAATAAGGAACGGACTTGTTTTTTTATAGTTTTACCAATCATAATGTTGTCCTTACCGGCCTCGCGGGGCCGATTTAAAGGTTTAGATATTTATAGCTTATATTTGTCTGTTTGTCAAGGCCAAAAAGCCTAAAAACCAATTGTCCTTTTGGCTTCATTTGCCAACAACCAAAACAATTTCTCCCTTTGGCGGTTTAATTGAAAACCTTTCGATTGTTTGGTCAAGGGAACCTTCCACTATTTCTTCAAATTTCTTGGTCATTTCCCTTGCTACCGTAATTGGCCGCTCCGGACAACTTTCTCTTAACAATTTTAAGCTTTTTATAATTCTATGAGGCGAATCAAAAAAAACCAGTGTCAAATCCCAAGTTAAAGCTGTTTCCAGAAACCTTTTAAACTCACTGCTTTTCCTTGGAACATATCCCAGGAAAACAAATTTCTCATGCGGTAAGCCTGATAAACTTACCGCGTTAATCACACTGCTAGGTCCGGGAACCGCGGTAACTGAAATATTTTGTTCTCGGCACTGGCGGACCAGTTTATACCCCGGATCAGAAATCGTAGGCATCCCGGCACTTGAAACCAAGGCTATTTTTTCACCTTTGAGCAAGCGGTCAATGATTTGCGGAATTTTTTGTTTTTCATTGTGCTCAAAAAAACTAAACATTTTTTTTTGGATATCATAATGTTTTAACAATTGACCTGTTTTACGGGTATCCTCGGCTAAAATACAATCTACTTCACCTAGAGTTTTTACCGCTCTATAAGTAATATCTTCAAGATTTCCGATTGGTGTGGCAACAAGATAAAGCATAATTTTTATATGATTTTAGATCCCTGAAATTTTATTCCACCGTTACCGACTTTGCTAAATTTCGCGGTTGATCAATTTCGCGATGCAAATTACCGGCAACAAAATAAGCAAAAAGCTGTAATGCCGGAGCAATGGTTATCGGGTTAAACTCTGACGTTTCAAGGGCCGGGACTTTTATCATATTTTCCCCAAAAATTTCTGCCTTTTTATTGGTATCGTTGACTATAGCTAAAACTGTCCCTTTTCTTGCCTTTACTTCCTGGACATTAGATAAAACTTTATCGTATAGCGAATCTGTTGGCGCGACACAAACTACGGCCCGATATTCATCAATTAAAGCTATTGGTCCATGCTTCATTTCCCCAGCGGGATACCCTTCTGCCGGAACATAAGATAACTCTTTAAGCTTCAGCGCTCCTTCTAAGGCCGTGGGGTAATTTATCCCGCGCCCTAAAAAAAGAAAACAACCAAACCCGGAAAATTTTTTTGCTATTTTTTTTATATTTTTTA
>JAQTSA010000029.1 GCA_028711575.1 Candidatus Omnitrophota bacterium
ATCTGCCTTCGGAGAGACTGTCAAACAGTGGTCAAACGTTGTTTTGAAGAGTCAAACGGTTGTCAAACAGTAGTCAAACCGCCCGCCGCTGGCGGACTGTCAAACATTGTTGGAGAATAGAAACGATTGTTTGACGGCACGATAGTGCCAGGTTGACGTGAGCAAAGCGAACGTTTGACACGAACGAAGTGAGTATTTGACGGCTACGTCGTAGACGAGCCAGTGTGACAATTGTTTGACGTGAACGCAGTGAACGTTTGACGGCTACGTCGTAGACGAGCCAGTTTGACACGCGTACTTCGCGTGTTTGACGCGAGCGTCGCGAGCTTTTGACTTGTCTGTTATCTGAGTCTTCAGTTTTGTAATTAGGATATGGAAATAAAAAAAATATTAGCTATTCGCAACGACCGGTTTGGTGAATTCCTGTTGATTATTCCGGCATTACGGGCTTTAAAGAAGACTTATCCTCAAGCGGCAATTACTTTGGCGGTTGACCGCTACTTAGAGCATTTAGCCGCCGCGATTGATGTTGTTGACGAGGTAATTATTTGGGAAAAAAGAAAACACAGCTTTATTGAAATATTTAAGTTTGCCGGATTTTTAAGAAAATCAAAGTATAATGTCGCAATTATTTTTAATTCCACGAAAGATTCTCATCTTTTAACTTTTTTAGCGGCAATTCCAATAAGAATCGGCTACAACCGTAAATGGCCGTTTTTGCTGACGCGTAGACTTGTCGACAAAAAACATTTAGGCGACAAACACGAAGTTGAGTATAACATTCAACTTATTTCTTCATTTATTCCTGAAATCCAGGAACATAATCACGCGATAACTGTTTCTGAGTCGGCGCGGAAAAGTTTGCGGCAAAAGCTTAAAACGCCGATTGATAAATCAACAATAGTTGTTCATCCCTGGACCAGCGACCCGATAAAACAATGGTCACCGGACAATTTTCGTAAATTAGTTCAACAGCTTTGTTCTGACTCAACCCGCAAAATTGTTGTCATCGGCTCAAACGTTTCTGAAGAAAAACAATTTATTTTCGAAGGTATAAGCGTTAACGTAATAAATATGATCAATAAAACCGATTTGTTGGAGTTAGCGGTTATTTTAAAAGATTGCGGTTTGCTTATATCCTGTGACAGCGGCCCGGTTCATTTAGCGGCTTCGGTTAACACCAAGGTCATATCTATTTTTAGAAACGATATTCCGGGAAAAACCGCTAACCGTTGGCGTCCTTGGGGGCAAGGCCATATAGTTATCGAAAAAAAATCTTTATCCTTGATTACGGTCGAGGATGTTTTAAAAGAAGTTTATAAAGTTATTCCCAGGAATTAAAACAGCTAATCTATGTTACCGATTTTTAAAGCGCGACTTAAAAATATTTGACTACCGCATAAAATGTTATAAACTATATAATAAAAAACCTGCAAAAGCGGACCACAATTAAGGTTTAAATCTATATTTTGTTATTTAAGTATGTCAGCGGGGAAATTAAAGAATGGTCTGCCGGGTTTTGTTTTTTTGCTCGGTTACCGCGCTGATAAGTAAAGGAGGCGATAATGTCGGATAAAAACAGCTATTACATTAATAATCCTATTTTTGTTAAATACAAAAGCAAATTTAATTTTTCCCGGTTAAGCCGAAAACGTCAGATCAGCGGCGGCACGGTTAACGAGCGGATTGTTGAAATACCGTTTGTTTTAGGTAATGTTCCTTATCAGCCTTCTAAAATATTAGAACTTGGCTGTGCTGAAAGCTCTTTAGCTATTCATTTGGCGACCATTGGCCATGAAGTTACCGGCGTTGACGTAAGAGTCCTGCCTTATAAACATCCTAATTTTTTGTTTGTTCAAACTGACATTATGAACATGAGTTTTTATGATAAATACTTTGACGTTGTAAACTGTATTTCAACTTTAGAACATATCGGCCTTGGATTTTATAAAGATAAGGTCACTTCTGATAAACCTGACGTTTTAGCGATGAACGAAATTCACCGGGTTTTAAAGCCAAAGGGCATGTTGCTTTTAAGCATTCCTTTTGGCATACCGAAATTTACTGCTCAACAGCGGATTTACGATTTAGCTATGATTGAGCCGTTACTAAGCAACTTTGATGTCAAGCTCAGCCGTTACTTTGTTTTAATTAATCAAGGTGACAGTCATTATTGGCAAGAGTTTGGCCAGAAAGAAGCCGCGACGATCGAATCAAAAGATGGCTCAACGAACTGTGTCTGTTTAATAAAAGCCGAGAAGAAACACTGAAAAAGTCATTGGCAATTGGTCTAGGGTCTAGGGTTCTGGGGGAAATTAGCTCATAGTTCTTGGCTCATGGCTCATGGGGGGGGAGTCAAACGATTGTCAGAAAGTGATTGAGTAATTGAGTAAACTGTGATTAAGTGAAGAAGAAATAGAAATTTGTGGAAATTTATAGAGATTGATAGCAATGTATTGTCTTTAAGAATAGCGCCAATTATTACACAATTGAATTTCTATTCATTTCAATTTGTCTCTAATGCAATTGTTTGACGCTCGCCGTGAGGCTGAGCAGTTTGACGTGAACGTAGTGAACGTTTGACAATAAGCTACGAGCTACGAAACCGATAAACGTTTTACGGTACTATTAGGAAATAGCCTCTTTGAGAAAAGAAGAGTCAAACAATAGTCAAACCGTCCTCCTCGGCAGAGTTGCATCTGCCTTCGGATAGACTGTCAAACAGTGGTCAAACGTTGTTTTGAAGAGTCAAACGGTTGTCAAACAGTAGTCAAACCGCCCGCCGCTGGCGGACTGTCAAACATTGTTGGAGAATCGAAACGATTGTTTGACGGCACGATAGTGCCAGGTTGACGTGAGCAAAGCGAACGTTTGACACGAACGAAGTGAGTATTTGACGGCTACGTCGTAGACGAGCCAGTGTGACAATTGTTTGACGCTCGCCGTGAGGCTGAGCAGTTTGACGGTCTCGTCTCGCCAAAGGCGGACGGACCAGTTTGACGCCAACGTAGTGAACGTTTGACAATAAGCTATGAGCTACGAAACCGATAAACGTTTTACGGTACTATTAGGAAATAGCCTTGATAGGGAAAGAATTAAAAGATTGATATATGATAAAATTTAAATTTGATTTTGAACCCAAACAGGTGTTTATACCAAAGAAAATGTATAATCGGTGATCATCTGCTTTCGGCGTTAGCCGAAGTCCGTGATCATCTGTGAACAGCGCCGTGAGACGGACCAGTTTGACACGCGTACCTCGCGTGTTTGACGCGGGAATCGATTAATAACAAAGGATGAGCCTAAATGGAAACAGCAAATTTTTCAGTAGTTATAATTGCTAAAAACGAAGCCGCTAGAATAGAGGATTGCATTAACTCTTGTTTGGTTTGGGCTGATGAGATTATTGTGGTTGATGACGAATCGACTGACGACACTGTAAAAATATCTAAACGCCTGGGCGCTCGCGTTCTTACCCATAGAATGGATGTTGAAGGCTTGCACCGGAATTGGGCTAACGCTCAAAGTAATAACGATTGGGTGTTAAGCCTTGACGCTGACGAACGTCTTACTAAAGAGTTAAAAGCGGAAATAAACGAAACTTTATCAGCCAACCCCAAAGAAAACGCCTTTACTATACCGCGGCGAAACTTTATTGGCGATTACTGGTTGCGTTGGGGTGGCCAGTACCCGGCAGCTCAAATAAAACTTTTCCGAAAATCTAAGTTTAAGTGGGAAGAAGCCGAAGTCCATCCCCGTGCTCTTTTGGACGGTGAATGCGGCCATTTGACAAAAGATATAATTCATTATACTTATCGTAACTGGGGCGACTTTTTAAAAAAACTGAACAACCAAACTACTTTAGAGGCTGTGAAATGGCATAAATTGTATTTAGCTGACCCCAAGAAAGCTAATTATAAAATGAATTTTGTTCACGCTTTATGGCGAACTATTGATCGGTTTTTTCGTGTCTTCATTGGAAAACGGGGATATAAAGATGGGTTTACCGGATTTATGATAGCTTACTTTTCTTCTGTTTACCAAATGGTCAGCTACGCCAAATATAAAGAGATTAACCGGTCTGATAAGAAGACTGGTTAAGTAATTTGCCGTAAATATGCAGGTTTGTGATTGAGATAGTTATTAGCTCATAGCTCTAAGTTGATAGAAAAGCCTGAAGTTTTTAGAAATTGATAGTATCTCTAGATTTCAATTAATCTGTATTTTCTATTAAGTTCAAATATAACGTACAACTAATGTTTAATCAATTTCTAAAACAACGTTTGACCATTGTTTGACAGCCACGTTCGCAGAACGGGCTATTTGACAATCGTTTGACTTTTACACAATACCCTAAGAATTAAGAATAGTGATTAAGTAAATAGTCATTAAGTGATTTAGCGATTGTTAGGCTTTAGGCCGCTTGTGTTGATAGTGAAATTTGTAGAAATTCATAGAAACTGATAGAGATTGATTGTTTCATGAAGACAACTAATTCTAAAGATGACTTTCGACGAATATTTATTAATTTCTAAAATAATGGTTGACTCTTACTCAACACCCTAAACCCTAAACCCTAAGCCCTATACCCTAAGAATATGGAAAGTCTTTTTGACTTTGAAAATTTTGATCAGATAAAAGATAAGGACAAAACTTATACGGTTTTAGAGTTAAACACCTCTGTTCGGGCGGCGATTGAACGGGAGTTTTCATCAACCGTATGGGTATGCGGGGAGATTCAGGGGCTTCGTCCTGACCGCAGCAAGCGGCACACTTACTTTGAACTTGTTCAGAAATCGAGCGCCGGCGATGATATTGTGGCAAAAGTTAAAGTTGCTCTTTTTGCCGGCCGCCAACCGGTAATAAACTCGCGTATTCGTCAGACCAACGGCGCGTTTGAACTTAAAAATGACATAGAAGTCCGCTTTTTATGTGAGGTAAGCGTTCACCCTCCGACCGGCCAGTATAGTTTGATCATTATCGATATTGATACTGTTTACACTTTAGGTAAAGTAGCTCAGACTCGAATAAAGATTCTCGAGGATTTAAAAAAACGCGGCCTTCTTGATAAAAACAAACAACGCCAAATTTCTTTAGTACCGTTAAACATCGGACTTATTACTGCTCGTGACTCAGCCGCCTATCATGACTTTACTAACGAATTAGCTTTAAGCGGGTTTAGCTTTAAACTACATGTTTTTAACGCTCATATGCAGGGTAAGCAGGTTGAATCTGACATTGTCAAGGCTTTAACTATTTTTAATGGTTACCCTAAAGATTGTTTAGACGCGATAGTCATAACTCGCGGCGGCGGGTCAACCGCAGACCTTGCCTGGTTTGACAACAAAAAAATTGCCGAGACAATAGCTGATTCAATCTATCCGGTAATCAGCGCCCTAGGCCATCAGATTGATACGACAATAACCGATTTAGTCGCGAGCGCGACGCATAAGACGCCGACTAAAGCGGCTCAGTTTTTTGTTGAGCGGGTTTCTGAGTTTAGCGCCGCGCTTGAGGAGTTAGAAGAATCAATCTTAAAAGCTGTGACAGTTTTCCTTGATGAAGGTAAAGACCGGTTACAAAAGTCCGCTTTAAAAATTGATGCCAGGTTACCGCTTTTTTTCCGTTTTCATCGGGAAACCCTGATTAACGCGAAAAACAGGATAACTAACCTCACAACCGGATATCTGACTGATAAAACTCAAGAAATATCCCGTTTAAGCCAAGCAATTAGTTCCGGTGTTGATCAGTTGATAAAAGACGAAAAAAACCGGCTCAACCATATCGCTGAAAAAGTAAAATTGCTGGACCCCAAAAAAGTCCTTAAACGCGGTTACTCTTTAACTTACTCAAACGGCAAACTTTTAAAATCAGTAAAAGACGCCAACCCATCTGAAAACATTGAAACTGTACTAAAAGACGGTACGCTCGTTTCTAAGATTACGCGCATCGAATAGCTGTTTAAGGCGAAGTTGAATATGGCTTGATGAAAGTTGTTATGGTACAATAAAGCTTATGAAAGTGAATAGAAAAATAGTTAAACTTGCCGAAATGAGCAAACTTGACGATTCTTTTGTTGACGCTTCATACGCTCAGCGCGTTCTTTTTATCTGGGAATTAACTAAAGAAATCTGGTCGCTTAATAAACAAGAAGATGTTGAACGAAGACTACAAAGAAATGTTACAAAGCTTATTAAACAATGAGGCAGAACTCCATTTCTTTCCCGAGAAGATTTAATCAGAAACAAAAAATCCACCGGAAAAGATAAGGATAAATTAGACCTGAAAAATCTCAAAAGCCGCTGATTTTTTTTTGTTCTTTTAAGTTTTACGCGGGTTTTTCTAAAACTCTGATTATTTTATAAAACAACAAAAATAGTCTTTAGCAGGAGGAAAATTTTATGGCTAAAAAAAATATCAAATACGGTGAAGCGATTGAAGAGCTTCAGGGCATTTTAGAAGACTTAGAATCGGAGAAAATCGATGTTGATGAGGTTTCTGATAAAGTCAAAAAGGCGGTAGAGCTTATTAAGCTTTGCCGGGAAAAAATCGAAAAAACCGAACTTGAAGTAAAAAATATCGTTAAGGACTTTGAGAAGTAAAGTAATGGGTATTAAGTGATTAAGTTATCGAGTAATTGAGGGTAACTGAGTAGTTATAAATTTAGGGACACCGTTTTTTTTGAAATTGGCTTATTTCTTGATAGGGAACAGGTAATTATACCTTAACAAAAATATAATCTGTGATCATCTGCTTTTCCGCGATAGCGGAATTCTGTGATCATCTGTGTCATGAGATACACTTTGCCCAACTGTATAATCATTGGCGCTCAAAAGGCGGCTACTTCCAGCCTTCATCATTACATGAACACGCACCCTGACATTTTTATGTCTGAACATAAAGAACTCAATTTTTTTTGCCGAGAGCTCACCTGGCGGCGCGGCCTCAAATGGTATAAAAAGCAGTTTCCCGGTGATTTTAAAGTTTTTGGCGAGTCTTCGCCGAGTTATACCAACTTTCCTCTATATAAAGGCGTAGCTCAAAGGATGCGCTCTGTATTGCCGGAATTAAAACTTATTTACCTTGTTCGTGACCCGATTAATCGTATGATTTCTCAATACCTTGATCGAGTTAAAGGCTGTAACGAGCATCGGCCGATTGAAGAAGCGTTTTTAGAGAAGGAAAACAATGTTTATCTTGATTATAGCAAGTATTTTATGCAGATAAGTGAGTTTTTACCATTTTTTTCAAAAAAAGAGATTTTAGTCCTTAGGGCCGAGGATTTAAGCTCTAATCCCGAGCGAGTATTATCACAAGTCTTTTGTTTTCTAGGCGTTGAAGACAACACTTCCTATTGCGACTTTACGCGTAAAATAAATGTTTCCGATAGTAAACTTAAAATAAAAAAACCCCGAAAGATTGTCAGATATTTATTATCAGATAAAACCGGGGCTAGACTTATGAAGGCTTTAATTCCTAAAAGCTTTACTGAGAGGATGTTACAAAAATCTCTTTCCGGAGAAGTCATTGATCGGCCGGTTTTAAGTCAGTCCGTTCGTCAGGAATTAGAATCACGCCTGAAACCGGATATTGACAATTTTTGCTCGTTTTGCGGTTGGGAATCTAAGGAATTACTCCCTTAAAATCGTCTTTTTCCCCCTATTTAGGTCAAAAATGACTTAAATTTCACTTTTTTACATTAAAAAGAGGAAAATATGTTGACATAACCGCAAAGACGGGGTAATATAGAGCTTTTCAAAAAAGGAAAAGTTATGAAAGACAAAGAAACAAAAAAAACGATTATTGAAAAATTCAAACAGCATCCAGGCGATACTGGTTCAAGTTTTGTTCAGATTGCTTTAGTATCAGAACGAATCAGCTATCTTTCAGACCATCTTAAGAAGCATACTAAGGATTTTCATTCTCGCAGGGGTTTGTTGCTTTTGGTTGGTCGAAGGAGAAGGCTCCTTAGCTATCTGAAGAAAAAAGACCCTCAAAACTATACAAAGGTTCTAAAAGAACTTAAGTTAAAGAAGTAAAAAGTATGGGTCTAAACGTATCTATCCCGAATCTGGGAAAATCTAGCTTTCAAATTTCAACTGGAGACTTAGCTAAACAAGCTGACGGAAGTGTCATGGTCACTTACGGTGAAACCATGGTTCTAACTAACGTTTGTTTTTCTAAAGAGTCGGCTAACAATGGTTTTTTACCGTTAATGGTAGATTATCAGGAACGGACTTATTGTATGGGCCGTTTCCCCGGCGGTTACATTAAACGTGAAGGCCGTCCTAAAGATAAAGAAATTTTAACGTCACGGCTGATTGATAGGCCGTTACGTCCGCTTTTTGATAAAGGTGTTACTAACGAAATCCAGATTATCGCGATGGTTTTATCCAGCGATGGTGTAAACGATTCTGACATATTAGCCATTAACGGAGCCTCTTGCGCTTTATTGATTTCTTCGGCTCCTTTCAATAAGCCGGTTGGCGCGGTAAGAATTGGCAAGATCGACGGCCAATATGTTTTAAATCCATCTTTCGAAGAACGCGAAAAATCGGATATGGACTTTGTTATTGTTGGTACAGAAACCAAGATCGTTATGCTTGAAGGCCAATTCGGAGAAGATTCAGAAGATGATGTTTTTGGCGCGGTTGAGTTTGCTCATCCTTTTATCCGCCAAATAATTGAGTTACAGAACGACTTAAGAGCAAAGTGCGGAAAAGAAAAAGTTTCTGTTGAGTTACAAAAAATTGACCAAACCCTGCTGAAAGCGGTAAAAGAAAAAGCTTACTCTAAAGTAGAAGAGTCCTATGGCATTTCTTCTAAAGAGGAAACTGCTCTCAGGATGAAAGAATTGACTGACGATCTAATCTCTCAATTTGTTACCGAAGGCGGAACCGTTACTGAAACTGACATAAAAGATTGCCTTCATGAGTTGCAGGAAGAGTGTATCCGAACAAATATTTTAAAAAATGAAAAACGCCCTGACGGCCGTTCAGTAAAAGAAATTCGTTCTTTATCTTGTCAGGTCGGGCTTCTTCCCCGAACGCACGGTTCAGCTGTTTTTACTCGCGGTCAAACCCAGGCTTTAGCGATTACAACATTAGGCACTGCCGCCGATGAACAGTCAATAGAGACTTTAACTGGTGATTCGGCAAAGCATTTTATGCTTCATTATAACTTTCCTCCGTTTAGCGTTGGAGAAGTAAAGTTTATGCGTGGCCCGTCACGGCGGGATATTGGCCATGGCGCTTTAGCTGAAAAAAGCTTCTTAACTTTGATACCAAAGCGGGAAGATTTTCCTTATACGATGAGAGTCGTTTCAGAAATTTTAGAGTCAAACGGTTCATCGAGTATGGCGACAATTTGCGCGACAACTTTATCTTTGATGGATGCCGGCGTGCCTTTAAAAGCTCCGGTAGCAGGTATCGCGATGGGGTTAATCTCCGATGGCGACGCGGCTTACAAGGTTTTGACTGATATTGCCGGGGCTGAAGACCATTTTGGCGAAATGGATTTTAAAGTTGCCGGAACTCGTAAGGGTGTAACAGCGATACAGCTAGACACAAAAATAGACGGGCTGACTTATTCGATCATTAAAGACACTTTATCTCAGGCGAAAGAGGCTCGTTATTCTATCTTAGATACGATGCAGAGTTCTTTATCCGCCCCGAGAGTAGACGTATCACCGTACGCGCCAAAAATTGAGACTTTTCCGATCGATCCTGACAAAATCGGTACGGTTATTGGTCCCGGCGGAAAGATGATTCGTCGAATTACCAAAGAATTTAACGTTGAAATCGAAATTGACGATCCAACAGCTACAGTCGCGATAATTGCCTCTAACTCGGCTGATTTAAAGAAAGCTGTAGATTATGTTAAAGGCCTGGTTAAAGAAGTCGCTCCTGGGGAAGTCTATACCGGAACAGTCGTAAAACTTGCTAATTTTGGGGCTTTCGTTGAAATTCTTCCGGGCAAAAGCGGCCTTGTCCATGTTTCCGAAGTATCGGAGGAGTTTGTTAAAGATATAACCCAAGTCCTCAAAGAAGGTGATACCGTCAATGTTCGAGTTATAAACATCGATGCTCAGGGACGTATCAACCTTACCATGAAACAAGTCTCAAAAGCCTAGAACCCCTTTCGCCTTTTCTAAATTACCTTTTATTCTTGAAAAGATATGCTATCCGTGGTATAACAATTACATTGTTTTCTAAGGATTTTTTCTTTAAAAGCATCGAGCAATACTCTAAACATGACTTTAGTATCATCGTCTTTGAATCGTTAAAGTCGGACTAAAAATCAACCCAATAAGCGCTTATGCAAAGACTTTCGTCGGTTTTGAAAAGTATCGTCTTCTTTTTTTCTTCAGTAATAGTTTTTTTGAGTTTAATATCTTTTAAAGCGGCTCAAATACCTTTAATCGCCTATCCGTCATCAGCGCGAATCGATAACTTTATTGGTATATTTGGCGCTTACCTTGGATTTGGACTTTTTTTTATTATTGGATACGCCGCTTATTTTCTGCCGGTTTACTTTTTATTCAGCGGTCTTGACGGGATAAATCTGTTACGTTTCTCCGGTATTGGTAAAGGCTGGGGTGTTAAGAGTTTATCTTTTACTTTATTTATAATTTTTCTTTCTTCCTTTATAGGCGCGTTTATTGAGCTTCCGGAAAAAGTTTTTGCTAATTCAGGCGGACTAATTGGACTTATAACATCAGATTTTTTTAAGATGTATCTGGGTAATACCGGGACGATGATAACTGTTTTACTTTTTTTAAGTGTTTTATCAATAATTTTATTTGGATTCTTTTTTGTTGATTTGTCGTTAATGTTTAAAAACGGTTTTATAAACGCCGCCGCTTATTTTTTACGTCTTCGTGACGCTTATCGGGAAGATGATGATGAAGAAGAAATTGAATCGTCGTCTGATAAAAAAACAAAAAAGAAAATTCTTAAACGTCCCAAAGAGGTTATAGAAGAAAAAGCTGATCGCCGGCTTAGTAAAGTTAAGCCGGAGATTAAAGTCTACACTCCAAAAATGGACGCGATCCAAAAGAAACCTTCATTTACCAGCCAGGATGTTGGCTCGGTGAGGGAAGTAAACAAAGAAGATATCCAGAAAAAACTTGACCAACTGGAAAATGAAAACAAGAAACCGTTTGACCCTAAGACCTACAAAATACCAGATCCGGAAATTCTGAAAGTTCCGCCGCACCTTGATTATAAAGAGGCAAAAGAAGATATTGAAGGAAACATCAAAAACCTCGAAGATGCTTTGAACGATTTTGGTGTGGACGCTAAAGTTGTCAGTGTTCAAAAGGGCCCGGTAGTTACAATGTATGAACTTCAACCGGCGGCCGGCGTTAAGATCCAGAGAATATCCGCTCTAAGTGACGATTTGGCATTAGCTATGAAATCTACTTCGGTTAGAATTGTCGCGCCGTTACCGCGCAAGGGTACGGTCGGTGTTGAAATACCAAACGCCAAGAAACATCTCGTTTTTTTACGAGAAGTTTTAGAAGAAAAAAAGTTTTATCAAGCTGAAAGCAAACTTAGTTTTGTTGTTGGAAAAGATGTTTCCGGCGCGCCGGTAGTCGCTGATCTTAAAGATATGCCGCACCTTTTAATCGCCGGAGCGACAGGGTCCGGCAAAACTGTCTGTGTTAACGGAATAATATCTTCGATACTGTTTAAAGCAAAGCCTAACGAAGTAAAATTTATTTTAATCGACCCGAAAATGGTTGAACTGACACCTTACGCCGGAGTACCTCATCTTTTGCATCCTATAATTTGTGAAGCGAAAAAGGCCTTTGCCGCTTTAAACTGGGCTGTTGGCGAGATGGAGTCTCGTTACCGGTTACTGGCTCATGAAGGAGCGCGTAACATCGATGGTTACAACAAAAAGAAAGGCGGCATGCCTTATATCGTTATTGTAGTTGATGAGTTAGCTGACCTTATGATTGTCGCTCGTGACAATATTGAAACCTTAATCCAAAGGTTAGCTCAGTTGTCACGTGCGGTAGGAATTCACTTGATTTTGGCTACCCAACGCCCTTCGGTTGACGTTATTACCGGCGTAATAAAAGCCAATTTTCCGGCTCGAATATCTTTTAAAGTCTCGGCAAAAGTCGATTCGCGCACAGTTTTAGACGCGATGGGCGCTGACAAGCTGTTGGGCAAAGGTGACCTTTTGTTTTTAAATCCCGGCGCGCCGCATTTAGCCCGTTGTCAGGGCGCTTTTATTGACGATGATGATATTGAGACTTTAACTGAGTTTGTTCGGGCTCAAGGAGCGCCGGTTTATGAAGAATCGATCGCCGAAGAAGAACAAAAAAAATCTAACAATGATATGGGAAGCGACGAATTGTTCGACCAGGCTGTTGAGACAATACTAGTCGCCCGTCAAGCTTCAGCTTCTCTGGTACAGCGTCGGTTACGCGTCGGTTATACCCGGGCGGCGCGGTTGTTAGACCTTATGGAACAAGCGGGAATCGTTGGCCCGTTTTGCGGCAGTAAGGCTCGTGAAATACTGGTCGACCCTCAAGAGTATCTGCAAGAGAGGAGGGCTTAATATGGATAATTTATACTCAAAATTTAAAGAAAGGCGCTTAGCCTTAGGCTTTAGCGTTGAGACCGTTGTTGAAAAAACAAAACTGCATCCCAGCGTTATACATGATATAGAGGCAGGGCGAATCAATAAGATTAACCCTATTTACATTAAAGGGTTCATAAAGATTTATGCCTCTTTTTTGGGAATAAACGTTAACGATTTATTAGCCCATATTTCGGCCGAACAGGCAAGTCCAAGCCAAAAAAAAATCAAGAAAGAAAAAAAACCGGCGATTAAACCAAAAAAACAATCAAAAATTAAGCTGACTCCGGAACAGATTCGGCTTATAATTTCTATTGCTGTCGGAATAGTTGTAATTTTTCTTTTTGTTTCGGCGGCAAAATTTATTGTGACAAAGATTAAAAACAAAAAAGCGCCTTCTGTGCCGGCCTCTGTCAGCGAACCGGATAAATTGCCTGAAAAAAAGCAACCAGCGCCGGTTAAACCGCGAGCGGAATCGGTTCCGGTAATTCAAAATACTGCCAGTCAGAAAAAAGAGTTAACGGCTTCATTGACCGCTGACAGAGATTGTTTCTTAAGAGTCAAGGTCGACAGTAAAGTTTTGTTTGAAGGCGTTCTTCGTAAAGGGGCGGTTGAAACCTGGACTGGCAACGAGATGATTGAATTTAAAATAAGTGACGGCTCAGCAGTTCAGATAGAAGTTAACGGGGAAGCGATCAGGCCGTTAACCAACATGCGTAAGCCAATCAAAAATGTTAAAATTACGCCTTCCGGAATAACTGTCGACAAATAACAATACGTTCTTGTCCAGGGTGTAGGGTGAATTAGCTCATAGTAACACAGATGATCACAGAAGCCGCGCCTTCGGCTTGGCAGCAGATGATCACAGATATATGTTATTTAGGAAATAGCCTTGATAGGGAAAGAATTAAAAGATTGATATATGATCGCATTTAAATTTAATTTTAAATTTAAACAGGTGTTTATACCAAAGAAAAAATATAATCAGTGATCATCTGCTTCCCGCGGCAGCGGGACTTTGTGATCATCAGCGAACAGCCCCGAAAGACGGACCAGTTTGACACGCGTACCTCGCGTGTTTGACGAAGGTTTTTAAAGTTATGGATAAACAAAAGACTTTTTCAATTATATCGCTCGGCTGTTTTAGGAATACCTACGACTCGGAAGTCTTTTCCGGCCGGCTTTTAAAAGAAGGTTTCTCTTTACGTACAAGTGGAAATCGTTGTCATACTTTAGCGATTAACACCTGCGGCTTTATCGATAAAGCCAAGCAAGAGTCGGTTGACGTAATCAACGAAGCGATTGATCTTAAGGCCAGCGGTAAAGTAAAACGTCTTATCGTTTTTGGCTGTTTGGTTAAGCGTTATGAAAAGGAACTAAAAAAATCTTTTCCTGAAGTTGACCAGTGGCTGGGCGTTGAGGAGTTTACTAAAGTTTCTGATACCCGAAAAAAAATTTTTCCTCCGCAGATTGATTTTCTGAAAATTTGTGAAGGCTGTTTTAACCGCTGTAGTTATTGCGCGATCCCTTTAATCAAGGGCTCTTTAAAAAGTAAACCGTTAAAAGCGGTAATTGAAGAGGTTAAAAAAATTGAAAAATCCGGCGTTAAAGAACTTAATCTTATTGGCCAGGACATAACCAGTTGGGGTAATGATCTTGGCAAGAAAGATAATTTAGTAAAACTTTTAAAATCTATCCTCAAATCGTCTAAAATTCCCTGGATTAGGCTTATTTATACTCATCCTCGTCATATAACTGATGAACTGCTTGATTTAATGGGCAAAGAAAAACGAATCTGTAACTATATTGACGTTCCAATACAGCATATAAACGATAGAATATTGCGGTTGATGAATCGTAAGACATCTAAAAAGTATATCACTGATTTAATTTCAAAAATCAGAACCAAAGTTCCCGGCTGCGTCATTCGAACCTCAATAATTGTTGGTTTTCCTTCTGAGACTGAATCAGAGTTTAAAGAATTATTAAGCTTTTTAGAACAAGTTCGGTTTGAGCGTCTTGGCGCTTTCGCTTATTCTAGAGAAGAAGACACAAAAGCTTATGATTTTCCCGGCCAGGTTCACGCCTCAACCAAAAAGCGCCGTTTAAACCAGCTGATGACTCTTCAGGCAAAAATCGCTCAAACCGTTAATGAACGTTTCCTTGGTAAGAGTTTAGACGTTTTGATTGAAGATTACCAGCACGGATTGTACCTCGGCCGGAGCCAGTTTGACGCTTACGAAGTCGATGGTGAAGTCTTTGTACATAAAAAAAACTTAAAAATAGGTTCTTTTTATAATGTTAAAATAACCGATTCTTACGGCTACGATTTAGTCGCCGAGTAAATATAGAGAAGCTCAAAGCTGATAGCTCAGAGCTCATAGTTTTTGAAAAGTAATTTAGGGAACAGTGATTGGGTGATTGTGATTGTTAAATTGTCAAACGTTCACTCCGTTCCCGTCAAACTGGTCCGCCTCACGGCGAGACCGTCAAACTGCTCGCTTAGGCGAGCGTCAAACAATCGTTTTAGAAATAATTAGAAATATATTGAAATTTAATTGTACAATAATCAGCGCTATTCTTAGAAACAACACATTTCTATTAATCTCTATAAATTTCCACAAATTTCTAAACCAAAATCAATTACTATTCAGCAACTCGCAACTCGCAAACTCGTAACCCTTGTCAGTTAGATTAGAAATAAATTGAAACATATTGAAATTGGTTGAAATAAGTTGTTTGGAAAAGCCAATGTCTGCCAACTCGCAACTCTAAAACAATATTTGACAGGACCGAAGGCCCGGTTTGACTACTGTTTGACAACTGTTTGACAGCCACGTTCGAAGAACGGGCGGTTTGACAATCGTTTGACTCTTCCTACGAGCTATGAGCTTATGAGCTGTGAGCTATCTAATTACTCCTTTATAAATCGAATAACCATTGCTAAACCTAACCTTTACCTATATAATTATATAATGTATGGCTATAACTGCTATAACTGTTAATGAGAGCGATAGGTCTAAATTGGCTATGACGAGTGAAATTGTTACCGCTGAATTTGTATGTAATTATTTAAAGGTTCCCCGTTCAACGCTTTACAAGCTTGCTCGGGACAAAAAAATACCCGCCTTTCGTGTTGGCCGGCACTGGCGCTTTAAAAAGGATAAAATAGATGAGTGGGTTCATCAGCAAGAAAAAATAACTTAATTGGACGTTTACTATGTATTACGAAATATTTAAGATTATCTGTAAATTTATTTTAGTAGTTTTTTTTAGGCTTAAATCCGAGGGGAGAGAAAATATTCCTAAAAAAACAAATTATATTGTTATAGCTAATCATACAAGTTTTTTGGATCCGGTTATCGTCAGCGTTTGTTTTGTTGAAAAGATATATTGGCTGGCGGCAAGAGATTTGTATAAGATACCTTTTTTAAAGTGGTTTTTTAATAAGTCCGGCGCCTTTTCTGTGGGAAGCGCTTCAAAGTACGGGGAATCTTTTTTAAACAGCGGTAAAAATGTTGGTGTTTTCCCTGAAGGTATTTGCAGCCGTGATGGTAAACTAAAAACTTTTAGAACCGGCGCAGTCCTTCTTGCCTACAAAACCGGCCGTCCGATTGTTCCTTGTATAATTAGCGGTGCCTATGAAGCGTTACCCTGGGGTAACAAGATTCCTAAATTTAAAAAACTCAAACTAAAAATAGGTAAACCAATTTATTTTTTAAAAGAAACCGAAGAAAAAATAAATGATATTTACCTTCAAAAAGGTGTAGAAACGCTTAAAAATGTTATGGAGGAATTGTTTTATGGTTGAAGAGAAACCTGCGGAAATATTTGTTAAAAGAGTCGTCCATGGCCCAAAATGGAAAGTTGTCCGGCTGTTAACAAAGATTTGGGAATTTCCCGAATATATGGTTAACGTAAAACAAGCTAAAGTGTTGAGTAAACAACACAATATTTGGCGGACAGAGTGGCTGATTAAAGTTGAAAAAGTTTTAATAACCTGGATTCAGGAAGACAAACTAGAACTTCGCCGGAATAAAATAACTTTTTGCCTTGTAGAAGGTGACTTAAAAGAGTTTAGCGGCCAGTGGCAGTTTAACGATCATCCTGATGGAACAGAAGTAACTCTAACTGTCGCGGCTAAAGTAGGTATTCCGGCGATTCATTCTTTTGCTTCAAACTATATCAAAGACTTGATGACCAAAAATTTTGAAGGTATTTTAGAAGCGATCGACGAGCGGATAATAGCGGCTCGGTATAGCGAATTTAAAAAAGGTAGCATTGACGCTGTTTCCGGATTCGCGGTTATCGGCCATTTTTATAATTTATACCATCTTGAAAAATGCTTTAAGATGCTTCACCCTGATTTCAAAATGCCGTCACAGGCATTTCTCTCTTCGCTTTTTCATACTACACCGCCTTTTAAGCTTCACGATATAAACGATTTCAAATCAAAAACCGGAGAAACGGCAAACGGCCGTTTTATTGTCGCGACCTTTATCCCGGAAATGGTTGAGCAGGACATTTGGACTGTTTTTTCTAAAGTAGTTAAATCCTGTAAAATAGCTGAACAATTTGGCGTGGGAATAGTATCGCTTGGCGGATTTACTTCAATCGTTGGCGAAAGAATTGGCCAGGAGATAAAAGACCAAGTTAACGTTGCCGTTACCACCGGAAACACTTTTACCGCG
>JAQTSA010000158.1 GCA_028711575.1 Candidatus Omnitrophota bacterium
GGTAGCGCAGCCCGGATTAGCGCACTTGAATGGGGTTCAAGGGGTCGCGGGTTCGAATCCCGCCCTCCCGATTGTTGTTTGATAGATTATGTCGGTGATGGCAGATCAGGGTCTTAATGTAACATTTAAGCCTAAAACATTTTCGGATATACTGCTTAAGAAAGCTTTGGCTGCGCCAAAGAGTATATACGAATCGCCCTTCCGATTGTTGTTTGATAGATTATGTCGGTGATGGCAGATCAGGGTCTTAAAGTAACATTTAAGCCTAAAACATTTTCGGATATACTGCTTAAGAAAGCTTTTGCTTCGCCAAAGAGTATATACGAATCGCCCTTCCGATTGTTGTTTGATAGATTATGTCGGTGATGGCAGATTAAGGTCTTAAAGTAACATTTAAGCCTAAAACATTTTCGGATCCCTCCTTTAGCCGTTACTGTTTTTAGAATGGCTAAAATGTCTATAGTAGGCTTAATTAGCAATTCTTAATGAATCCAGGAGGAATGTAATGGAAAATCCCGGTGATTATAGTGGAGAAGAAAGACGAAAGTTTCAGCGCTTAGATATTGATTTTGTGGTCAGTTACAAAGTTAAGCCTAAGTCGGAAGTTTGTGATCTTAGCCAGACTAAGAATGTTAGTCAAGGCGGAATGCTTTTAACTACAAATTGTCAGTTTGAAGCTGGCACCTTTTTGGATATGATAATAAAGGTGCCTTTTGTAAAACAAAAAATAGAAGTTGTCGGTCGAGTCGTTGTATCAAAAGAAGTGGCTAGAGACTTGTTGTATGAAACCCGCATTGAATTTATCGGCTTAGATGAAGAAGCTTTCAGGCAATTGGGCGATTTTGTTAATGAGAACTAGCTTTGCTCTTTAATCAGACTACAGGTTTTTTTAAACTAAACTGGCAGTCGAATTTTGCCATACGACGGCAATCCGCCAATTGGCGGGAAACCGCAGGGCAGTCCACAAAATGTTGGGACAAGATTTTGAGGATATATAGGCGCCAGGTACCTTAATGAGACTTAGGCTTTTGTAAAAAAAGCCTGTAGTCGAATTAAACCGCAGGGCAGTCCACAAAATGTTGGGACAAGATTTTGGGGATATATAGGCGCCAGGTACCTTACTAAAGGGAGTTTTTCGCGATGATAAAAAAAATAGGTATTATTGGGTTAGGAGTTGTCGGTGAAGCGACTTTAAAGTCGATTCAACATTACTCATCTTTGATCTCAAAAAGGACAGGCCTTAAAATAAAAGTAAAAACTGTTTGCGATTTAAGATCGAACAAAAAGGGAGTGGCCGATAAGTTTGGCGTAACTTTTACTAAAAATGCCCGTGATATCATTGATGATCCAGAAATAGATACGGTAGTCGAATTGATCGGCGGGAAAGAGCCGGCCCGTACGTTCATCAAAGATTCTTTAAAAAATGGCAAGAACATTGTTACAGCTAATAAAGCTCTTCTTGCTGAGTACGGTAGAGATATCTTTTTTCTTGCTAAAAAAGAAAATAAGCGTGTGGGATTTGAAGCTTCGGTGTGTGGGGCTATTCCTTTGATAAAAACAATTGAGCACAGTTTGGCTGGTTGCGATGTCTCAGCGATTTACGGTATTCTTAATGGGACAACTAATTATATTTTGTCGCAAATGCTAAAAGAACGTTTAGACTTCTCTCAAGCTTTAAAAGCGGCTCAGGAAAAAGGGTTTGCTGAAGCTAATCCTTCTTTGGATATTAATGGTTTAGACGCCTTGCATAAACTGGCTATTTTGAGTTATCTTTGTTTTGGTTATTGGCCTTCTTTATCCAAAATTTATCGTCAGGGTATTTCTAATATATCTTTGTTTGATGTTCTTTATGCCCAGGATTTACAGTATCGGATAAAATTGTTAGCAATCGCGAAAAAACGTAAAAATAATATTGAATTACGGGTTCATCCTACGTTTGTTCCTTTGGGTCATCCTTTAGCTGATGTTTCCGGTTCTTACAATGCTGTTTACTTTCATACTCATCCGGCAGGAGAATTGCTTTTCTATGGCCAAGGCGCGGGAGGAACTCCTACTTCTTCGTCAGTAGTCTCAGATATTATCAGCATATCTTTAACTGAAAAAAATATTCCCCGGCGAGAAGTTAACCTTTGTCTTAAAAGTTTTAATGAGATTAAGAGCCGTTACTATATAAGATGCATGACCGCTGATAAGCCGGGAGTTTTAGCTTCAATTGCCAGAATTTTGTCGTCCTATGAAATTAGCATCGCTTCTGTTAATCAGAAAAAAGATAATCAGGACAGGTTTGTTCCGATTGTTATGGTAACTCATCAGGCTCGAGAAGATTATATTTTCGAAGCTATGAAAAAAATCGATTCCTTAAAGTCAGTTAAAAGTCCTTCCCAAGTTATCCGAATTGAGGATTTCTGAGATCGATGAGGAGATTAAAATGAAACCATACAAAGGGATAATTGATCGTTACCGTAAATATCTGCCAGTTTCTAAAAAGACTCCGATTGTGACTCTTTTAGAAGGTAATACCCCTTTACTTTATGCCGAGAAAGTTTCCCGATATATGGGTGATGGCTTTGAGGTTTACTTGAAGTACGATGGCCTTAACCCGACCGCTTCTTTTAAAGATAGAGGGATGACGATGGCTATATCTAAAGCGAAAGAGGAAGGGAAAGAGGCTGTTATTTGCGCTTCTACCGGTAATACGTCAGCTTCGGCGGCGGCTTTTTCCGCTCGAGCGAATCTTAAATGTATAGTTGTAATTCCTGAAGGTAAGATCGCCTTGGGTAAATTGGCGCAAGCTTTGATTCATAAGGCCCGGGTTGTCGCTGTTAAGGGAAACTTTGATGAGGCTTTGGGCGTGGTTAGAGATATATCGGATAAGTATCCAGTCCAACTTGTTAATTCGTTAAATCCTTACCGAATTGAGGGGCAGAAATCGGCTTCTTTTGAGATTTGTGATTATCTGGGAGATGCTCCCCATTTTCATTGTATTCCTGTAGGCAATGCCGGGAATATTACCGCGTATTGGAAAGGGTTTAAGGAATATTATGCCTATAAAAAGATAAGCCGATTGCCGGTTATGCTGGGGTTTCAGGCAAAAGGGTCGGCTCCGATAGTTAATGGTAAGCCGGTACTTAAACCAAAAACGATAGCTACAGCTATAAGGATAGGTAATCCCGCTAGTTGGCAATTCGCGCTTGATGCTCGAGATGAGTCCGGCGGAATGATTGACGCTGTTACTGATACTAAAATCTTAGAAGCATACAAATTTCTTGCTAATCAGGAAGGAGTGTTTTGTGAGCCGGCTTCGGCAGCGTCTTTGGCTGGGTTGTTTCAGCTTAAGTTGCAGGGATATTTTGATCAGCTTAAAGGCAAAAAAATAATAATTACCTGTACTCTTACCGGTCATGGCTTGAAAGATCCTCAGATCGCTATCAAAAGTATTAAAACCCCGCCAATTGTCAAGGCGACGCCGCAAGCTGTATTAAAAGCTTCGGGCATTAAGTGATTGTAAATTCGAACGGATAAAACGAGGAGTGTTTCCGTGAATAATTTTTATCAGGAATTATCTTGCGCTTTAAAGGATATAGTTAAGAAAAATTATCTTGTTGAGTTTGACGAACCTTTATGGGACTGGTCATCTAAACAGGATTTTGGTGATTTGTCTTCGCCGGTTGCTTTGCGTTTAGCTTCACAACTTAAACGTAAGCCGATGGATATTGCTGAAGATATTCGCCAAGGTATCAAAGAATGCTTTGATGGTAAAAAGAAGATAGAGCGGGTTGAGGTTTTAAGCCCCGGGTTTGTTAATATATTCTTTTCTAAGGAATTGCTGGTGTCTTCCTTAAATAGTTTAATCGATAATGGAGATTCCTTTTTTTGTAAGAATTATTCTAAAAAAGTCTTGATTGAATTTGTCAGCGCGAATCCAACCGGCCCGTTATCAATTGCTCATGGCCGTCAAGCTGTCGTTGGGGATACGATAGCTAATATTTTGGCTTTTTGCGGTAATGATGTCAAGCGGGAATACTAT
>JAQTSA010000030.1 GCA_028711575.1 Candidatus Omnitrophota bacterium
TCTTTTTCCACCCATCTATTGTTTTTATCCATTTTGAAGTGTCAGAAAGCTGTCCTTGGTCAACTTCTTCAGACAATTGGCTCAAAACATTTTTTGCGTCACCGACAATCGGCACATCTACTTTTATGTTCTTACTAATTGACGTCGGGTCAATATCAATATGGACTATCTTAGCTTCCGGAGCAAAAGAGTCAAGGCGCCCGGTTACTCTATCATCAAACCGGCATCCGACTGAAATTAACAAATCACTTTCGGTAATAGCCAAATTAGCATAAACCGTACCATGCATACCCGGCATACCTAAGAACAAATCGTTTGATGCCGGAAACCCTCCCAACCCCATTAACGTCGTTGTAACCGGAATATTACATTTCTCAGCAAACTTTAACAACTGTTCCGAAGCTTCAGAAATAATAACCCCTCCTCCGGCAATGATTACCGGACGCTTAGCCTCATACAAAAACTTCAGGGTTTTTTTTATCTCTGAAGTATGGCCGTAATAACAGGGGTTATAATTCCTCATCTTTATTTCTTCCGGATAATCGAAATCGGCTTCCTGAATTGAAACGTCAACTGGTAAATCAATAACAACCGGACCCGGCCGGCCGGTACGAGCCAAATAAAAAGCTTCTTTTATTGTTTTTGCCAAATCTTTTACATCTTTAACAAGATAATTATGTTTAGAAATCGACCGAGTAATACCAATTACATCGGCTTCCTGAAACGCGTCATTACCTATCAACGAAGTTTTAACTTGACCAGTAATTGCCACCATCGGAACCGAATCCATATAAGCCGTGGCGATTCCGGTAGTCAAATTTGTCGCTCCCGGGCCGCTCGTCGCCAAGCAAACACCTACTTTACCGGTTGAACGGGCATATCCGTCGGCAGCGTGAGCCGCGGCCTGTTCATGCCGAGTAACAATAAATTTTATAGGCGCATCGTACAAACAATCAAAAATTGGAATAACTGAACCGCCGGGATAACCAAAAAGGATATCAACACCTTCTTTAATAAGACTTTCAACTAAAATTTGGGCACCTTTCATTAGATTATCTCCTTATCTTCTCAACTTAAAATTTCCAAACAAATAAGGGGTTTTCTTCCTAAACGTAAGGAATTACTCGCAATATAGGTACAAATTCCTAATAATTATATCACCTAAAGAGAAAAAGACAACTACTTACTTATCGCTATAAAACCAGGCTTTTCTTAGGGTTATCGCCGCCTAGAAAGGTAAATTAAACCCGCCTTCAATCCTTTTTTCATCACCAAAAGCGGCTTTAAGAAAATAATCACCATCATTGAGCAGTTTCTTAGAAAAAGTTATCTCATATCCTAAATTCCGGGCTTGGCGATTAACCAGAGAAAAAGTAACTTCTTTATCGTCACTTATTTTTTTCTTAAAAGAAAACTTTATTTCTTTTAAACCATCGCCGGCCGAGACAAAAAAATCAACACCATTACCTGACCGCCTCCAGGAACCGTTTAAAGAAACAACTCTGCTTTTTTTAGCCGCGCCATCTTCACTAACCGCCAGCGTAAACTGAAGTTTATTTTTATTTTTTAGAACGAAAATTTTGGTTAACTTAACCTGGAAGGAAAGTTTCCGGCGGTTAGAACCTTCCACGTAATAAGTTAAATACCCCTGTTTATAACTCCAGCGCCCTCTTAAAACAAAAAAATTAAATTTCGATTGGCCGGTCGGCCTTAAACGATAGATGTATTCAATATTATTTTTCTTGTTAATAATCCAGGTATTTTTAAACAATAACTCATTTTTCTTGATATCCGACCGGCAAGAAAAAATCAGCCGGTTAACCGAATCAACCTGCCATACACCTTTAAGCTGAATTCTCCTTATTTTCTTAAACGTCGGCGTCTGCCGGTCAAGCAGTAAAAATTCAAGTGAATTTTTGCCGGCATCAACGATTTTGGTATTCAGATTTATACTCTCGCCAAAGACTCCATTTAACGACCGTTCTACGTAACAAACAAGGTTGTGATAGGCATCAAGAGAAAACGATGAAGAAACTTTTATTTTATTGTTTGCCAAAAAACCAATTTCGTCCTCAACCGGAAAATAAAAAAGGGCATTTTGAGAAAACTCAAAAATGCCCTTTAATTCCAGATTATAATCTTTTTTAGAGAAAGTCAAAGCCTTACCCTTTAGTCTTTTTCTTTTGCTCCTTTAACAATTTATACTCTACCGAATCAACTAAAGCGTGCCATGACGCCTCAATCATGTTTTCCGAAACACCAATCGTCGACCAGGCTTCATCCGCGTCCTGAGACTCGATCAAAACTCGAACCTTAGCCGCTGTACCGCCGGTAGCGTTTAAAACCCTAACCTTAAAGTCTGCCAAACGCATAGTCGAAAGTACCGGATAGAATTTATCCAGGGCTTTTCGTAAAGCATTATCCAAAGCATTAACCGGCCCGTCACCTTCTGCCGCGGTATGCTCAAGTTTACCTTCAACTTTCAATTTTATTGTTGCTTCACTAATTAAGCGGTTATCTTCTCTTTTTTCTATAATCACCCGAAACCCTAACAACTCAAAAAAGGTTTTGTATTTATTAAACGTCCGCTGCAGTAAAAGTTTAAAAGACCCCTCAGCCGCTTCAAACTGATACCCCTGACGTTCCAATTCCTGAATCAAGTTATAGATCTTCTTGGTTTCCGGAGATTTTTTATCCAAATCAAACTCAAGCTCTTTGGCCTTAGCCACCAAAGTCGATTTACCAGCCAGCTCTGACACAACAAAACTTCGTTTGTTACCTACCAAAGCGGGGTCAATATGCTCATAAGCAAGCGGGTTTTTTATTACCGCGTCAATATGGATCCCTCCTTTATGAGAAAAAGCGCTTTTACCGACAAAAGGATGATTATCATGATGAACCATATTGCAGACTTCACTGACATAATAAGAAAGTTTCGTTATTTCTTCTATTTTTTTTGCCGAAACAACCGAACAATTCATTTTAAGCTGTAACGCTGATATGATCGTCACAAGATCAGCATTACCGCAACGTTCTCCGTAACCGTTTATAGTTCCCTGAATGTGATTACAGCCGTAGTTCACGCTGGAGATAGAATTAGCCACCGCCAAGCCTAAATCGTTATGACAATGTATTCCAAAATTTTTTATCGAAAGAGCAAGTTTAACCTCAGCGATAATTTCCTGAATTTCCCATGGCAGGCTTCCGCCGTTAGTATCACAAAAAATTATTAAACCGGCACCGGCGTCAAGCGCGGCTTTAACAGTCTTTAAAGCATATTCTTTATTAGCTTTATAACCGTCAAAAAAATGTTCGGCATCATAAAAAACATTGCGCCCTTTTTTATTTAAAAAACCGACACTATCGGCAATAATTTTAACATTATCTTCCAACTTTATTTTCAACACTTCTTTGACGTGCAAATCCCAGGTTTTGCCAAAAATAGTTACATTTTCAGTCTCAGCCGCCAAAAGACTCAACAGGTTCTTATCTTTTGCCGCCGGGTTAGAAGGATGAGCCGTTGAACCAAAAGGAACTAACTTTGATTTTTTTAAACGGTTTTTCTGAAAATAATCAAAAAGGGCCTTATCTTTGGGATTGGAAAAAGGCCAGCCGCCTTCAATAAAATCGATCCCGAAATCATCAAGACGCTGAGTTATATTTATCTTGTCCTGAAGAGAATAAGATATCCCTTCGGTTTGAGACCCATCACGTAACGTAGTATCATAAATAAAGACTTTTTTCATCTTTCGCAAACTCCTTACTTCGTTTTTTCCAATTCAAAAGTTTTGTGTAAAACTCTCAAAGCTTTTTTCCCATCATTCTTTTTAACAACACACGATATACTTATTTCTGAAGTAGATATCATCCCAATATTTATTTTGTTATCCGCCAAAGCTTTGAAACACTTAGCCGCGACCCCGGAATGTGAGCGCATCCCCACTCCGACGACCGAAACTTTGGCGATATTTTCATCAAACAAAACTTCACCGGCTTTAATTTCCCGGGCGATATTCTCACTTAACTTAACAGCTTTAGACAAGCTATCTTTGCTGACCGTAAACGAAAGATCGGTTGTCTTATCATGACTCATATTTTGAACAATCATATCAACATTAACATTACCTTGAGTCATTTTATTAAAAACCATCGAAGCAAACCCGGGGAAATCCGGCACCTGGCAAATAGTTATCTTTGCTTCCGACTCAGTTAAAGTAACGCCTCTAACCACCGGATCTTCGATATTATTAGGTGTTTTTTCCATAATGATAGTTCCCTCCTTTTTAGAAAAACTACTCCTTACATGTAAGGGAATATTATATTTTTTTGCTACTTCAACGGCTCTTGTCTGCATCACCTGCGCGCCGCGCGCCGCCAGCTCAAGCATTTCATCAAAAGTTATATAATCAATTTTTTTCGCTTTAGCTACAAGTCGCGGATCAGTGGTGAAAATCCCTTCAACATCAGTAAAAATTTCACAAATATCAGCTTTTAACGCGACCGCCAAAGCAACCGCGCTTAAATCGGAACCGCCTCGGCCAAGAGTCGTTATTTCCTTATTAATGCTGACACCTTGATACCCGGCAACTATGACTATTTTACCACTATTTAACTCCTTTTTAATTCTTTTTGTCTCAATTGTAATAATTTTAGCTTTAGCGTGATCGGTATCAGTAATTATCCCGACTTGAGACCCCGTAAAAGAAATAGCTTCCAAACTCCGCTTATGTATCGCAAGAGCCAAAAGCGATGACGATATCTGCTCTCCGGTTGAGACAAGCATATCCATTTCCCGGTCAGAAGGATTAGGGTTTATTTGTCTAGCTAAAGATATCAATTCATCGGTAGTATCTCCCATCGCCGAAACGATAACCAGCACTTTATCTCCCTGAAGGCTGTAGGAACAGATCCTTTCGGCAACATTTTCCAGCCGCTCGACATTAGCTACCGAACTACCACCATACTTTTGAACAACTATTCTATTAGGCATATTCTTTCCTTTTTTTGATAAATTCCTTAACGATGAATGCTCCCAAAAAAACAAGGATAACCGAAATCAAAGAAAGCAAATAGTTCTTTTCCGAAAAAAACACCGCCATTTGACGAAACAAAAAAATAAAGGTTATAAAAAACATAAGTATAGCCGGAATCAAAGTTATTTTATTGTTCTTGCCTTTTGCTGACAAATAACCGCTTACGACTAAAAGCGACAATCCGGCCACCAACTGATTTGTCGCGCCAAACATAGGCCACAAAGTGTCAAAAGTCCCGCTAAAAAGCAAAAGACCAGCAGAACCAACACTAATTAAAGTCGCCCAATACTTATTTTTCAGGCCTAACAACTCTTGCGTTAAAAGACGAGTTATTCTTGTTGCTGTATCCAAAGTTGTTAAAATAAAAGCATTGACCATAATTATAGCAACAAATTTAGCATAATCTCCAAGAAAAAAAACAATTTTTCCAAAACCAATTCCAAAAACTCCGATCGGAGTTGTTCCTTCAGGGATATCTGCGACACCAAAAACAACACAAATCAAAGCAATCACCGCTAAAATCGCTTCCAGAACCATTGCGCCATAGCCTATTCGTTTAGCGTCACGCTCATTTGATAGCTGTTTAGAAGTCGTACCGCTAGAAACAAGCGAATGAAAACCAGATATCGCCCCGCAGGCGACCATAATAAACATAACCGGGAAAATAGGCCCTTTGGCTGATGACAGATGAAGAGTCGTGACTCTATCTAAAGGCTGAAGATTTATAACAATCGCCAAAGCTGCAACCAAAATACCAAAAAACAACAAAAAACTCGATATATAATCCCGAGGCGCTAACAATATATCTACCGGAATAACCGAAGCAAAAAAAGAATATACAAAAAGGATACTCAACCAAGCCAAATAAGGATTCCTTCCCCCAAAAACGATTGGCCAACTCTTACCTACGATAACAAAAACAACTAAAAAACCTATTCCCAACAAAGTAGAAAAGGCCAAGTTCAACCTTAATCGGCTCATTAAGAACCCGATTAACAAAGCAACCGGTATAAGACCCAACGAAGGTAACACAATCCGTGGTTCGTTAATAAAAGAACGGGAACAGATATCTGCAAAAACTGAAATCACTAAAACTAAAGCTAACCAGAGAAAAACAAGTAAAACGATACTTGCTTTTTTTGATATATATTTTTGCGCGACCTGGCCAAAACTATTGCCGTTTTCTCTAATCGAAATAAACAATGCGCCAAAATCATGAACGGCACCCATAAAAATAGTGCCAAATAAAATCCAAAGCAGAACGCCCAGCCATCCCCAGTACATAAAAGCAAGAACCGGCCCGACTATCGGTCCGGCACCGGCAATAGAAGCAAAATGATGACTAAACAAAACCCACCAGCTTCTTGCCGGGACATAATCAATTCCATCATATTTAGTATGAGCCGGGGTCTTACGGTTTAGGTCAATCTCAAAAAACCTTTCGACAAAAGAACCATAAATCCGATAACCCAACAATAAGATAGCCAGACTTATTATAAAAATTAAGGTGCTCATTTTAAAGTTATACTTTATTCTTTTACAAACAAATATTAACCGAAAAATATGCAAAAACCTTTAAAGAACCTATTTCTTTAGAAAGAACGAAATCAACTCATCGCCTTTATCGTAATACACTTTCGAAGTCGCGGCCTCTTTTTCGCAATAAGAAGTATATCCTCCATAATCTATGCCGGACCCAAACATCACAAAAGGAACCGGCTCGTTAGTATGGGTTCTTTTCATCACTGGGGTCGGGTGGTCAGGAGAGATCAAAATCCTAAAATCTTTAGTAGTCATCGCCTTTAGTATCGGCCCAACGACAAATTTATCGATTCTTTCAATACAAATTATTTTCATCCTTAAATCCTGATTATGTCCGGCTTCATCCGGAGCTTCAATATGGACAAAAACAAAATCTTTCGTTTCTAAACTTTTCAAAGCAGCATCAGCTTTTCCCCGGTAATTCGTGTCGTAATAACCGGTAACACCTTCAACCTTTAAGACATCAAGCCCGATGATCTTGCCCATACCGTTAATTAAATCAACGGCAGAAATAACCGATCCGGAAACTCCGAACTTATCACGAAACAACGGCATATTCGGGCGCCGCCCGCATCCCCAAAGCCATATCATATTTGCCGGACTTTCGCCCAAATCAATCCGAACCCGATTTATCTCATGGTTTTCCAGGAACTCACCGGATTTGCGCATCAAATCGACTATTTCCTGAGACCGTTTATCTTTTGGAAAATTTTTCTCAACAGACTGTCCCATAATATCATGAGGCGCGAAATACTTAACCTTATCCAGCCCTAACTTAGCGCCGCCGCGAACAACCAACAAGTTCCGATAACTCTGACCATGATAAAACTGTAACTGTTGGCTTCCGAACTTAAGGCTCAAACTATCAATTAAAGCTTTTGATTCTTTGTTTTTTATGTGACCGGCGCTATAATCAAGAACCTTTCCATCAGACTCAGTTATAAAGTTAAGCCTAAACGCTAAATCATCATCGGATAACGGAATCCCCAAATTAGCCGCTTCCAGCGGAGCACGCCCGCTATAATAGACCTCGGGATCATACCCCATTAACGACAAATTAGCAACGTCCGACGAAGGAACAAACCCTCGAGGCACAGTTTTTACCCGGCCGACAGTACCCTGCTGAGCCAGCAAATCCATATTCGGCGTTTCCGCGGCTTCAAGCGGCGTCTTTTGACCTAAAGAATCCAACGGATGATCGGCCGCCCCGTCGGGAACAATAACAATATATTTCATACTTTACCCCTAATTAAGCCAAACCAGCTATCAACTATCTATTTAGTTACAGCTAAAAAATCAGGACTTTACGGTTATTCAATTCAATTGATTAAGTTTAATATAAAGGCCCTTTATTTGCAAGGATTTTTTGGCAAATTTGGCTAGGAAAAATTATGTAGTTTTACTGGCAAAAACAAGCCACCCGGTATGGCAAGGCATTCTTTGTTCCGGACGAGTTTTACCGCGGCGAACAAGAATTTTCCTTAACTGAACTTCCATGCTTTCAATGTTTACAAACCCTTTTTCTTCCAGAGTAAACACCATTCTTGTCAACTGCTCAAAAGTCGGACAAATCGTGGCCAACCGGCTGCCGCCTTTAAGCGAACTCCGCGCGGCATCAATCAACTCCCAGGGGCTACCGACATCGATCATAACAAAATCGACCTCTTTTTGGTCATACTCAGTAGTTACTTCCTGATGTTTTAACTCAACCCACTGATCAAGGCCATTTTTAATCAGATTTCTTTTAGCGTTATTAAGGAACTCGATATTACGCTCATAGCTATAGACTTTCCCGTTAGGCCGAATGAAATTAGCTAAAGCCGTAGTTAACGCCGCGCTGCCAACACCGGACTCAATCACCCGGGCCCCAGGAAAAATACAAGCCCGGGTTAAAATTATTCCGATATCTTTGGGATACATTATTTGAGTCTGACGGCGGACTTTCATTATCATTTCATGGAGGTAGGGCCGTAAGATATAAAAGGAATGACCTAAATTAGTTTCAACAGTCTCACCGAAATTTTTTTTCAAAATATCGGCGACCTCAATAAACCCTTTATCACTATGGAACCTTCCCGGATCAGCTTTAATAAGAAAATTCCGTCTTTCGTCGCTATAAAGAAATATTAACTCACCTTGTTCAATCATCGTGTTAGAATAATACCATTAAACAAATAAAAACTAAAGAATAAAATAAAATTAGCGAAAAACAGCGTCAAAGACAGCGGTATAAGCGTTACACATAGGAATACATTGTGCCGACGGCATTGTCACTGCCCGATGTGTGCTATCGCAACAGCTTAAAACTGTCTGCTCCGGGTTAAGTTTAACTCTAATTATTTTCATCGAATCAAAGGGTTTACGTTTTTTCTTTCTTGTTTCTCAACCATTACCTAACATTTAAAATCAAACTCTATTTAAGACTAACTGCTTGGCGCGTACATCGGCGTTCCGGTCGCGCATCCGGCTCCCCCGCATTGGATTATTGATTTCGCCGGAATACGTAAGATTGAGTCACAACAAGCCAAAACTGCCTGTTCCGGGTTAAGCTTTATTCGAGTTATTACCATTTTCTTAAATTTTCTTTTTTTCAATTTAACTCCAAATTACTTTTATGTTTATTAAAAAATCGGTTCTATGAGGTATACCTTTACTTTATCTCAAGAGAGTTATGGTTAAGACGAAATTGCGTCAATCCCCGCGCTTCCTTGAGAGCAAGTTGTAGGGTTACCTGCCAAATCACATTGCCAAGTTGCCAGAGTTTCTCCCCGCTGAGGCAAAGCGCAGCAACTTAACACCGCTTGATCAGGATTAAGTTTCACCCTGAATATTTCCATTGGCTTGAAAGTCTTTTTTCCCATATTATAAAAATTTATTTTTTTATTCACTGGCAAAACTAACTAGAAGGAGAAGATGGAGCTGTCCCCTCAGGGTCACAGACTGGCGTCCAATCACACTGGCCAGCTGTACCTGCCTCCAATTTACTACTTGAGTCACAACAACTCAACACCGCCTGCTCCGGATTAAGCCTGACTCTTGTTATTTCCATTGAAACAAAAGGCCTTCTATTCATATTATACAAATTTAACCTTTTCTTAAACTTTATCATAGCCAAAAAAACGTAATCCCCCTAACTCAGTTAAGAGAACGAACATAGGATATAATCCGTTTATCATTTTTAAAACCAAATTTGTAACAATCTACATTTTTAATCAAATCCATAACAAAATCGGTTACAAACATCAAATTATCCTTATCCCAAAACGGAGTAAAAAGACTCTGGTAAAAGAGGTTAAAGAACTCAACCGCCGATACAGTTTCGGCATTATTCGTTTTTCGATGATAAATAAAAAACAATTTTTTTAAGCAGGCCCGTTCCGTAGAGGTTTTAAGATAATCAGAGAAATCGCCATGCCAGGGCGTTGAATACAAATAAAATTTACCTTTAATTTTTCGGACAATTATCCGGTCGTCATTAAGGATGACAACATCTCGGCCATGCTCATTCCAGATCCTACTACTGGTAGATTTTCCGGCTCCGGAAACACCGGAAAAAAGGTACCCGGCACCATGATTCGCCCCATCTTTTATCGCTGTACTATGAACAAGCATCCCCGCTTTTTTAAAAGCAAGATAATATATCATAAAAAGCTGTAAAAACCCGCTAAAGACATCAGAAAGTTTCCACTCACCGCTGGAACTGATGATATCAACTTTTACATTTTCAAATTTCCGGTCAAAGAAAACCTGAAAGTTTCCTGCCGTACCGCCTTCAAGTAAAAACTTTCGCCGAAACTCTGATATCCGCCAGCCCAAATTACTGCCGAGATAAGCTTCCTTTTTTTTTCTTAGGATTTCATTTTCTCTCTGGCGTTTATCTTTCAAATAAGCTTTTCTTTCTTGTTTAGCTAACGCCCCCCGGGCCGAAGGTATTTCTCTTGTAGTTTCAAACAAAACTTCAGATCGATAGCAAACGTAATCCTCTTTTAGATTAAGCGTAAAAACGATATCAACCTTTTTAGGTTTTCGTTTAAGAATAAAGTTTTCATACCGCCAGTCAGACCGGTCATTGGACTCAGGAGCTTGTTTACTTTTAAGCTCAACTACAATATCGGCGACACAAATATAAGTTTTATAACTCATAATTACTCAATATACCCTAAAGCTTCAAGACGATTTTTTATTTTTTCCTCTTCTTTCGAAGTTAATCTTTTTTCTTTTGCTTTTTTATTACTTGAAGAACAAAACGACGGTTTTCGTTTAAAACTTTTTGCTTCCCGAGAAAAAAGCTCTTTTTGAACCCTGCCATCACAATCTTTAGGAATAGCCATCCCCATCAAATGAAGAACGTTAGGCGTAACATCCAAAATCGAAATTTTACCGGCATCAAACCCGCGTTTAAACTCCGGCCCTACCCCAAAGAATATTCCTTCTTTGCGATGGAACCCCTTCTTTGATTTTTTATACACGACATTTTTTTTATCAAAACTAAAAAGACAATAATCCATGTTCTCGGGAAGAAAATAGATATCACTTGAATCTTTTGATATATCCGGCCGGCTTTGGCCGATAACATCTTCCTTTTTTAAAACATGAGAAAACAATTTTTTATTTGTACCGGGAACTTTTATTTTTTTCAGTTCGAAAATAAGCTCTTCCCGAAAAGACTCATAATCGCGCGGCTCAACTATTCCGCAAGGGTCTCTACCTTTAAGATTTATTCTTATGCCATAAGCCGTACCGGAAGATAAATAAGCCTTGCTTCTTTTATAATCAACCGCCGGCTGATAACGAAACCGGCCCATAGTTTTACCGGGTTTTTTATGAAAATCTTCTTTAAACTGAGCGATGTTTTTTAACTTCTCTTCGGTCTCATCATCAGCTTCAAAGGTCTTTTCTAAATACCCCTTGCCACGCAGCCACTCATCAACAAAAAAAACCCCTTTTACCGATTGAAACCCGTGATCGGAAGCAATGACTTTCAAACAATCTTTCGGCAAAAAAGAAAATATCTCGCCAACTGCCTTATCAAGCCGCTGATAGATTTTGCTAATTTTTTGTTTGTCAGGCCAAAACCCGTGACCAGCCTGATCAGCCTCCATAAAGACCGCCATAAAAAAGTCCCATTCCTGAGTTTGGTTTAAATACTTAACAAGTTTAACCTTCTCATCTATCCCCGAGATCATCTGATTAACTCGTTCTTTTTTTATTTGACGTTTCTGGGCCGCGGTAACTTCTTTTTTTAAACAATGCTTCCTCTCGGATAAATGAGTATCTTCTGTCTTTTCTTTTTTTTCTGTCAAATCATCGAGGATCAAGCCTTGTTTTTTCAATTCTTTATACAATGATTGAGGATAGACTGTCCTTTTGGAATCAGCGGCCATAACCCGGGAAATCATAACACCGTTTATTTGATAAGCCGGATAAGTTAAAGGAACATCCAAAACCACCGACCGCATATTTCTTTCAGTTAAAAGTTCCCAAATCGACTTCGTTTTAATAAAACTTGAATTAACCCGTTTGACTTCAGGCTTAGGCCTTTTCCTATCAATTTTTCCCGTAGGAAGGGAAAAATCGAATATCCCGGTTTTCCCCGGCAACTTACCGGTAAACATTCCCGGCCAAGCAACCGGCGTCAACGGCGGAATAGTAGAATCAAGATAGGCATAAACACCGTCTTTAATGATTTTGGCAAGGTTAGGAAGTTTACCTTCTTTAATCAGCGGATAAATCACGTTAAACGTAGCGCCGTCCAAGCCCAGTAAAAAAACTTTTTTAGATTCTTTTTTAGTAAACTCTTTCATCTTAGAAAAGTTAGATAATAGCTTTAATAGATTTAAGATCTTTAACCAAAGCGTCAATTTCTTTGGCAAGGATTTCTTCTGACACATCATAAATGGCAAGAATCTCTTTCGCTATAGCAGAAACGGTCTTTTTCCCGTCAACAAGATTCCAAAACGCGGCCGCGGTTTCATTAAGCGTATAGATATAGTTCATATCTTTTGATGACTTATACAGCGGCAGTAATATCACTTCGCCCTCTATATCCCGGGTAACGATTTTATCGGTTTTTTTAAAAATTTTTTTAGCCTGCACGAGACAACCTCCTTTTTTCAGCCTTAAACTCTTTTTCTTTTTCAAATATCGGCAAAAGCTCGACACCGATTTTTTCAAACTTTTTAGCGTTTTTAATTACAAAATTAAAAAAAATGTTCTGATAACTGGATATTATCGCCTGACTGGAATCAACCCCGATTTTTTGGGCAAGTTTCTGTAAACTTAAAAAGGACTTTGCTTCTAATTCCAGATAATACCCTAAAAACGGCAACCTGTCTACCAAAATCAGCCCTTGGGCTGTTTTAAAGCTATAACGGATCTTCTCAAGCCGTTTAAATTCTTTAAACCCAAGCTTTTCAAATATTTCAATTAACGCCTTAACGTTACTGACTTTAGTCTCAGTTTCCCGGCGAACCTTTACTCTTTCCTTTGAGCTAATGACTTCTTTAAAAGTAATCAATCCGCATTTACCGGTATCTCGGACTCTAACCACATTTTGCCCATACTTAAAAAACACATCAACTTCTTTGACTTTACCTAAACATTCGGCATTAAGATTCTTTATTCTGTCAAAAGCTTCCTTTTTCCCGGAAACCTTAAACTTTACCTCATACTCCATGACCGAAGAACTGTTTGTTCTTTTATTCATCAACTTACTTCATTTTTTTCTATTTATAAAAATTCTTGTGTCAGCTGACAGAAATAATCAATCGGTTCCTCCATTGACCCGGTTTCCAACACCGCCCGGCCCGGACACCACTTACATATCAGCCGATACTGACAGCTTCGGCATAAACTATCCGTATTAAAGCGCATCGCCCGTACTTCTTGGTTTAAAGAAAAAAAACCCTGATTGACTGTCGCGCCTTTACTCAACAAATCATAATTAGGGTTTCGTAAGCAGGAGCATAAAAACATTTCACCCTTAACTGAGACATGAAAAGAATGCCCGCCGACAGCGCAGCTGAAAAGATTGTCGCTACTTTCAGCGGCCATATCATCGATTTTAGATTTTACTCCGGGGGTTTCAGTTTCCGGATCATAAAACCCATAAGTCTTATTGACTCTTATTGCATCTTTCGGCTCAAGCCTTAATTTACAAGGCGCGGTATCACTATTAAGCCGGGCAAACAAAATCGTTGAAGGGCGAAACTCAAATCCTAACCGTTCGACCAGCTCTTTTATTTTATCAATTTCTAAAACGTTCTGCTTAGTGACTTGAGTTTTAACTCGGATATCAAGCCCGCTCTCCTTTATTCTTTTAATATTATCAACCTGACGCTGAAAAAAATCAGTTTTAGTTATTTCTTTATAGCTAGCAGATTCGCCAGCGTTTAAAGTCGTTTCGATATTAAAGGGAGGATTTTGTTTGAAAGTTTCAAAGATATCTTCGGTCAAAGCCGCAAGCGACGTAAAAACACTAACGATAAACCCACAACTTTTCGCGTAAAGATAAAGTTCCGAAAAATCGTACCGCATCATCGGGTCCCCGCCGGTAAAACACAGCCAAACCACTCCCGCTCGCTGACACTTATCTAGAATTGCCTTTACCTGATCCGCCATCATCTCATCTTTTAAACTTTCGCGGTTATTATAACAATCGGTATAACAATGAGCGCAATGCAGCGGACAGCGATAAGTTAACTCAATTTGAGCGACTATCGGTTTGTGGCCTAATTTAGCGTGAAAATCCCATGAAAAGTCTTTATACTCTTTTGTTTCCATAGATTTCTTAAAAAGTTTTTTACGCTCATTTAGTGAAATGAGTTTAGGAAAGGCTATTTACATTTCAGGAATATTATACACGAAATATTTCCGATTTAAAAGGATATAGCACTTAAAATGGATTAAATTTGTAAATTAGAAAGTTTAAATTATACAATTTATTAAAATTGCATAAATTACCCTAGAGACTTTCAAGATTCATCTATTCGGTTAGCTGCTTACATCATTCCACCCGCCACCGGACAGAGAACACATTGTAGTAGCGAACCCGCCACATTGGTCTCCGGGATTACCATCGATTACACTTTTATGAACCGAATCACAACAACTAAGTACCGCCTGTTCGGGATTTAATTTTATCCGAGTTATTTCCATCGGGACATAAACCTTTTTTTTCATAGCTTAACTCCTCTTTACCATAAAATATTTCCTCGGGATTTAATTTCTTAACTAATAAGCATCTTATAAAATTATCAAGCTGACAAATCCGTTTTTCGGCACAAAGATTTGAACAAATCAGCACACATTTTTTTAATTATCTTTTCACTTGCTCCATTTTCCCTTTCGGTTTTTTCAGCAAGACATCCTTCCTTCCAATTACAAATATCCGCCCGCTTCTTTTTATTTTTTACCGTTAAATCAAACAATGAGCTATAAGGCCTAGCACAAATCGGCATCACACAAAGAAAAGGCAATATATCATCAGAATAATAATCTTTAAGCTGAAGTATTGTTTTATTTTTTAAAAACAAAGCTTTGTTTTTTCGGCAAACAACACTTTTTTTCCTCTTCTTTAATGCCAGCGCCAGAGCCGGCATAACTTTTAGGACATCATAATCAAGCGAACGTCTCCTAGCTTTAATTTTCATTTTATCGCTTTCTTTTTTATTGTTTAATATGGTCACAATTGAAAAAATAAATTTTTCTTTATCTACACGGATGATATCATTTTTATCAAAATTCACATCAACAAGATACCCATTTTTACCTTCCTCAACAATCTCTCTATTTCCACCCCAATCAGTTATGACTATCGGCACGCCACAGGCTAAAGCTTCGATATTCGTTACCGGAAAAGTCTCGCCGGGACAAGTAGTAAGATTGGCAAAAACATCCGATTCCGATAAAAGATCATACTTTTCTTGCCCTAGACGCATACCTTTAAAATGAACTTTTCCTTTTAAACCAAGCTTTAATATTTTTTTTTCAAGCCGAACGACAAACGGAGCTTTAGGATGATCTCGCATAAATCCGGAGCTAAGCGGCCCAATAATGTTAAAATGAACGTCTCCGGCTTCTTCCCTAATTTCCCTCAAGCAATCAATTACAATATCTATCCCCTTACCGGCGAAAAGGCGGCCCAAAAAAGTAATTGTCTTTGGCCGCTGGCCGGTTTTAGCTTTATTTAAGAGAAATTTCTGAATAGCAAAAACATCCAGACAATGAGGAATGACTTCCGGCTTAACTCTATTTGTTATCTTTGAAAAAGCCCATTTAGAGTATTCTGACGTAGCGATAATGATATCATCTTTACGAATTAAAGGTACGATACTAATTAACCGGCTCATCCAACTCCAGACAGTATGAAGAACAACTATAAAAGGAGTATTACTCCCTTCTTTCTCCCTTAACCAAAACTGATCGGCTCCGGAATCTATCAAGTCGACATACAAATAATCGATACCTAAACTATCAATTTTTTTCATTTCCTGCCATTTTATATGTTCGGGAATAATAACCGGACTAGCAAAATCCGAGATCATCGCGGAAAAATTTTTCTTATACATCACATTGCTGATAAACTCTTCATCTTTGGACTTAAAAAAACCAATATTCATCGTTTAATTATATCTAGAAACAACTGATTTTATGATTGCTCTTTTTATATTTTAGATATCAAAAATTACCGATTTAATGGTAAGTAAAATAAAGCTAATGTTAATAAATGCCTAGCTGCTCAAGTCTTGCCAACTATCCCCACCTGTAGTAGGACAACCAGTCACAGTGGTTCCACACTGGCCATAGAGAGTTACAACCCCAACCTTAAAGACCGCATTACAACAACTAAGCACCGCCTGTTCGGGGTTAAGGCGAATTTTGGCAATACTCATTAGGGTGTAAGGTTTCTTTTTTTTCATCGCGGATTTATCGATTTTTTCCATAGGAGAGTTAGCTGAAACTTTTCGTTTTTTATTCTTTTTTATGGATTTTTTACCCATAGCATTACCTTAATTACCCTGATACCATTAATTACATAAATTACCAGAATAACTATATCAAAAAGGTTTTTAATAGTCAAGTTAGCCAAACTAAAACAGATTTTAACTGTTAAAGTTAAAAATAATTAAAGGTAAGTCAGATTAAGATTAAAAAGCCTTTTCCCTTTTTAAAAGTA
>JAQTSA010000031.1 GCA_028711575.1 Candidatus Omnitrophota bacterium
TGTCTGAGCATGCTTAAAAGCGGCGAATTGTACCGCCCTGAAAGAGTTTTTATGCCGGTTTAATTGTCAATGAACGTTCTTTGAAAATTTGTTATTTTTTGCTTTATCCTTTATAGGATGTCTTTTAACAGAACTCAAACTATATACTTAGGATAAAATATCAATATTAAAATGAACAATCCCTAAAAATTCAAAGTTGATCGTTAGATTGATAAACATCAAAAATGAATCAAAAGATGTTATAAAAAGATAACACTAACTTAAGATGTTTGCAAGTAATATCTAATATCAAAAGGATTAAACTATGAAAAACCAAAAGACGAAAATGACGCATCACAGATTTTATATTATTTAAACATCTTTGGCGATAAATTAGCTAAGATTACAAGCGATAAATGAACTCTGCGATTATTTTAAAACTTGCAGGGTAACTTTCAATTGTTTCCCATTCCTCCGGTCTGAGCTAATTACACGGCTCATCAACAAGAATTATTAACGGCTTGCTACAACTCTGCCAACGAGACCTCACGGGATTAGGGATATAGACTTTTTGAGATTAATTCTTAAGAACTACTCAGTCAAAACCCCGCCTGATAAGACAAATTTTATAGCTTTATCAACACTGATATTTAATTTTTTAACTTTATCCCTTCTTGCCCAGTAAACAAATCCCGAGAACGATGCCGGCGCCAGCGGGACAAAAACACAAACAAATTCATCGGACAAGGCTTCACTAAAATCCTCAAGCTTTTCGTTTGTAATAAATCCAACTGACCAAGTGTCTTGAGTCGGGAACTCAACCAAGACAACTTTACGGAATTTTTCTTTTGCCTGCTCTTCTGAAAAAAGAAAATCAGATAATTTCTTAGCTGAAGGATATATGTTGGCAATTAAAGGTGTTTTTTGGAAGAGCTTGTCAACTGACCATGCTAGCCAGCGCCCAATAAACATTCGTGACAAAAACCCGACTAAAAGCAAAATGAACAACAGAACAATCAGACCTATTCCTGGTATTTTAAGGTTGAACTGGTTAGCTAAAAAATCGTTTATGTATTTACCGACTGAGTTATCGGCAAAGCGAAAAATCAGAACAATGAGGTAAATTGTTATAAATAACGGAAAAATAGCCGCGATTCCGGCCATCAAAGTGCGCTTCATAACGCCGGTAAAGTTTTTCTTGGTATTGCCGGTTTTGTTTTTATCATTTTCCATGTTATCCCTCCTTTAACCGTTTTTTATAAAACCATATTTTTAGCTTTTTCGGGCAGTTTTTTCACCGTTTGAAGCTACGAAAACTCACACCTTAATTCCCCGCGCCTCGATCTTTGTTCTTTCTTGGGTTTTAAACAAAATCTGCTCCAGGCTGCAATGATTTGTACGGGCTTTCAAGGCTGGAGAAAAAAAGATATTACTTTGCTGCTAAATTTTTTGAGCCGTCAGTTTGGATCGCCTGTTTAAAGGCAATGAACCCGCCTCCGATGCTGGTGATTTCTGCTTTGACATAGTTGTTGTAAACGGTTTTTAAAAGAATAAATCAGGGCCGAAATCTGCATTCTAGAGTAACGCCCCCTGTTAGTCAAGGTATTTTTAGCTATTAGGATTTAAGGATGACTCGAGGTGACATTGACAATTGATTAAAATCTTTTTGGGTGAATATTTTGAGCGAAATAAGACAGGATATGATCTCAGGTCAGAATGACTCAATTCCTCAGACAACAATGTAAATCGCTAAAAAACAGGCATAATTTCACGCCCAGGCTCACTTCTTTTCTCCCGCGATTACCACAAACCCGCCTCGGCCAAAACCTTTTTCCGGGTCCTGAACTGATTTTATCTCGTCGGGAAAATCATATAAGGTCTGATAATAAGAAAATTTATGAAACCCGGCGTTCTTTAATAACCCGGTCAACTCTTGGGGATTAAAGAAACTTGCTTTTTTATAAAACAGGCTTTTCTTTCTCTGATAAAATTGGCCAAGAAAACTGTCTTTATCCACAATAGCTATGATAATTTTACCTTTTTTCTTAAGAACCCTATAGGCTTGTTTTAAAACCTCTTGCGGGTTTCGGGTGAAACAGATAGCCATAATAATAGCTACATAATCAAAAGTGCTATCCTCAAACGAAAGGTTCTCGCCATATCCCAGTTTGACATTGATACCTCTTTTTTCAGCGATTTCAATCATCTTTTTTGATGGATCAATCCCGGTAGTAATACCTAAAGCTTGAGCGAATCTTCCAGTGCCAACGCCGATTTCCAGTCCGTGCCCCTTCTTAGGCAATACTTTGCCTATAGCCTTAAGTTCGCACAGGTAAGCTAATTTTTGCTTATCATACCAAGCGTCATATTTTTCGTAATACTTGTCGAAAAGGTTGTCCATACTTCAGCTCCTGACAATAACTTTATTAAACCGCGCTCACCAGAGTTGTTATATCCCGAACCTGTACTAGCACAGTGAGAAGATAAGCAGAGCCGATTGGATCAGAAATCCAGATCGTCCCACCAACCATCGAAAAATCTTTTTAAATGTTTGTAGGCTTGCCTATCCATGGTATTTCTTTTTACATCTTTTTCCTCGAAGGAATATCTATACCCCGCGCAATAAGCCATAAGAATATCGTTAGCATGCGATATCTTTTTAAACATTTCCTCGCATTCTTTCTTCTTTTCATCGCTACATCTATCAGGATGATATTTATGGGCCAGATCGCGATAAGATACCTTTATCTCCTCCATCGTCGCGTCTTGCTCTAATCCTAAAATTTGCCGTGCTTGATCGATTTGTTTAAAATCTGCCATTTAAAGTTCCTAATTTTTTTTGTACCGATTTAACTTTTCCTTTTACCGTTAAATTTTTATCCTTACGGTCATCTATTTTAATCGTAGTGACTACTCTCTTTATTTTGTCTCTTAACACTTTTATGCATTTTTCCCGCGATATCTAATAGTTTTACAACAGAATCTGCTTCTATTATTGTGCCCATAGAAGTAATCTCATATTTTATTCCCTTCTGTTCTTTCAATATTTTTACCGCCTGAGCTACATATCCGCTGACTGAGGCAGTCTCAGTACCCAAAGGCACTATACTAATTTCCATAATCGGCATTTTAAACCATTCCTTTTTAATAACATGTCGGGCACGTGCCGGTAGAACAACTCGGCCCGGAAGAAAACTTATCCTTAGGGCCGCCAACGCTAAACGCTGAGAATATTCGTTCGATATTTTTACTGTTACATTTCTTGCATTTAAGCTCTGGTTTTTCTGAAGTTACCCCTATCAGCAAATCAAAGGTATCATTACAGTCTTTACATCTATAAGCATACACCGGCATAATCATCACCTCCTGTTTTTATCGTAAATCCTGACAACCTAAATGTGCCGCTTAATCAAAGGCTCCAACTCAGATTTAGGAAGCGCGCCTACAACCTGATCCACTACTTGCCCATTCTTAAAAATCGCTAGAGTTGGTATGCTCATTATTCCATATTCCGACGCGGTATTAGGCGCGTCATCCACGTTTACTTTACACACCTTTAATTTTCCTTCATACTCTTTAGCGATTTCTTTAAGTACCGGCGCAACCATTCGGCAAGGGCCGCACCATTCGGCCCAAAAATCAACAAGCGCCGGGATATCAGGCTCCAAAACCTCTTTCTTAAAGTTTGCGTCATTTACTGTTACTTCCATTTGATTAACCTCCTTCTTTTATAAAACCCTATTTAAAAACAATCACCTTAATCCGTTCAAAAAAATCGCGGCAATCCGCCGATTACCTTGTCCGCAACCGCTGATTATAATCAGCTCCTTAATTCCTGACAACTATTCACAAAATCAAAGGGTTTAACTGCAATTATTTACCTCCCTATCACCCAAGTAGACATAAAGCTAAACCTACAAGATTAGAACAACCTTTGAGAATTGTCCAGCTTCCTGATTTCAATATACTTATTCCTGCTCCGGGTTCTTGGCAGACTCCAATTCTTTTATCCGCTCATTTATAGAACTGATACTTTCCTGCAGCACCTTAGCCTGCTCCTTGAGAATTTCAGCTTGTTGTTGATAAGTCATCTCAGGAACATCAGAATATCCATAACCATAACCCGGGAAAAATCCTCCACGCCAACCAGAACCACGACCCCAACCACGGCCCCGACCCCAACGACGACCATAACCGAATCCGGCCCAACCAACCGCACGGATTGGATTCACGCCGCTGTAAATTCCATTGGTAACTGGGTTGACATAACCGGACGCAGAGTACCCCACGCAATAACCGGCGGCACGGCCGGTCATTGGCCCCATTCCTACCGGACCTGTTCCGTCTCCTCTTGGCATCTTAATCACCTCCTTTCTTGTTAATGAGAATTATTCTCATTAAAAATTAAAAAAAATAATAATACTAACTTTTTCGGCATTTATAGCACAAGCCAAAAAAATCAATACAATGATTTTCAATCTTAAAATTATATTTACGGGAAAGGTTCTTTTCCCTCATCTTTATAAAATCTTTCTCATTATCTACTGAAGCTGAATAATCAATAATGGTATTGCATTTTTTACATATCAGATGGTGATGATGATTTTCATCGGTCCTTTTTGCTATCTCATATCTGGCTTTTTTATCACCAGCATCAAATTTCCAAACCAGACCGATTCGCACCAATAGTTCAAGATTTCGATAAACGGTAGATAAGCCGGCATTGGTAGATATCTTTGAGACTTGCCTGTGAATTTGTTCGGCACTTAGATGTTCGCCTGTATCCTCTAAAATATCTAAGATTGCCCGCCTGGGCTTAGTTAATCGACAACAATGCCGATTTAATCTATCATAATACCAAGATATTCCTTTAGCTGATAAATTATCCATCTTTCTCCTTATTGGGAACTATTCTCATTAACAATTTTAGTTATAGCATCATCGGTTTAACGTGTCAAGCAATATTTATTTATTGGTTAGGCAGAATTTTTCAAAAATTCCGGACTTAGATAAGCTTGGCACTTTAACTAGAAAATCAATTTCATTTAAGGCGGACTTTAGGCAAAAGGCACGACTTTTCTGCTTCGCGGCAATAACAAGCATCTCAAAATTTTTTTTAGTCAGCTTATCGTTTCTTGAGTAATTCCCGAGTTTAGTGCCAGAGATATCAAGACTCTTTAGCTCTCAAAAGAAAGGGCTTAAGCGTCATGTTTTAAAAAATCAATAGTCACCCCTGGCTCTTTAGCTTTTTCCTTTGCCCTTAACAAGCTGTGAGTTAAAAAGATCAATTCCGGTTGACCGTATCCCCCCGCTTTGCCAACTCAATAGTATACCGGCCAGTTCCACAGCCAATGTCTATGACCTTTAGGTACTTATCGCGCTTAATCTCGGATTCAGGCCAATCGTATCAAAAATAAAACACGCCTTGTCATATTTATGCCTATCGATTTGATCCTCAATCCAGAACTTCTTTGATATATTGGCCTAAATCCATGTCTTTATACGAAGCGCCAGCCCGAACAACAGGATAAAGGACTTCTTCAATATCAGTCATAACTTCAAGAAGACATGGCCCCGAAGTTTGCATAAATAGTTTAAGTCCATCATCTAGTTCAGCGCGAGAAATTATTCTCTTGGCGAATTTATAATTGCAATGTTTAGCCAATTCCGCGAAATTCACATCCGATCTCCTTTCCGTAGCGGAATGCCTTTTTTCATAGGCTGCATCTTCTAAGTTTCTCACCATTCCATCGCTTCGATTATTAAGAAGAAGTATTTTTACCGGCAGTCCGAAAGCTCCGATGGTATGCAGTTCGCCCATGTTCATTCTAAAACTTCCATCGCCGTCAATAACAATAACTGTTGAATCCGGATTGGCGTAATAAGCGCCGACAGAACTGGGCATACCAAACCCCATCGTACCAAAACTACCGGAAGTAAGAAACTTTTTAGGCTTGCTCATTTTCAAATATTGAGCGGCCAAAAGTTGATGGTTGCCAACACCTGTTGTAATTATCGTGTCTCCGTCAATTAAGCTGTTCAAAATATCAAGCACTTCGGCCTGATAAATTGATTTATCGTCACGGCAATAGTTCAACGGCCAACTCTTTTTCAGATCGGCGGCATAGTCAATCCAATCATCGATCGCGATTTTTATGTTCTTTCTCTCAGCGTAGTCCGCCAAATCATTAAGAGCAGCGGAGGCGTCCCCAATAAAAGAAAAATCAGGGTTACGCTCATTTCTTATCTGATAAACTTTTTGGGGATTAATATCGATGTAGGCAATTTTAGCCTCAATAGCAAACCCTACCTTCTCTGCCACACGGTCGTCCCAACGCACTCCAATCGCGAAAAAAAAGTCGTTCTTTTGAATGATCTTGTTCGCGTAAGGCGTACCAAACATACCCAATAGGCCTAAGGAAATAGGCGCGTTCTCATCGACAACGCCTTTTCCCATCAAGGTATTAACAGACGGGATATTGAAAATAGCGTTGAAGCGCCGTATCGCGTCACTACCTCTCTTTGAGTTAAGGCCGCCGCCCAAATACAATAACGGACGTTTAGCTTCAGTAAGAAGATTAAAAAATTGGCCGCATTGTTTATCAGATAAATGACATTCATTGTTGTAAACAGCCTTAAACCTTTCAAGATTATTGCCGATATACTTATTTATACTCTGCTGTAAATTGATTGGAATATCAATAACAACCGGACCAGGTTTCCCGGATCGGGCTAAAAAATAAGCATCTTTAATAACCGATTCAATATTGTCGATACTGTCAATTAAGACAACTTTTTTTGCTGTCGGACCAAAGACGCCGGACACATCAATATGCTGAAAGGAATCTGTGCCAATCTTATGTTCGGGAACTTGTCCGGCGATAACAATTAAAGGAATACTATCGGCAAAAGAATCCGCGACCGCGGTCAAGGTATTAGTAATCGCCGGCCCTGAAGTAACTATCGCGACCCCAACACTATCACTTGACCGTGAATAACCTGCGGCACTAAAGGCAGCAGACTGTTCATTTGAGTTAACTATAATCTCAATAGAACTTTTTCCTAATTCATCCATTACCGGAAGAATCGCCGCGCCGGTATAACCAAAAACATATTTTATTCCAAGATCCTCCAAGCTTTTGACTAAAATTTTTGCTCCGGTCATTTGCCCCCCTTTTGTAAAATATTAATTATTCTATCTCGATATAAACGCTGATTTATCGTCAGCCAAAGTTCACTCATCGCTGTAAGCCCAGAAAATAACATATTTCGCTAATAGCCAAAAAATCACACTTGCCGCCTTATGCCGCAGATTAAGACAGGCTAATCATACCAAACATCATCAAAGCCGGGCGTAATCCCATTTTTCAAATCGGCCGGGCGTATAATTAAACCAATATCTCCTGGCCCACTTTAATTGAAATAAAGTTATCGCCGTAAAGTTTCTTAAAAATTTCTTCTGCCATATCTCCCGAACAATGCGTTGGGCCGGCTTTTATTATCTTCATCTTCTTAAAACTATCGGCTACAATGTTTATCGCTCGTTCATCCGCGGCCATTAAATGAAACCCGCCAAAGACAAGGTAAATAGGCTCTGCGGGAAACTCCGCCCTAACCTTTTCAACCATTTTTAAAATTCCCGGGTGAGCGCATCCAGTAATAACTGTCAGGCCGTTTTTTGTTTTCAATACCAACGCCTGTTCTGCCATATATTTACCCTTATATTCACCAGGTACTTCTCCGGTAGAAAATACATCCGGAATGATTTGCGTCAGCTTTTCAGTTTCAACAAGGTCAGCGCCGAAGGTAAGAGCTTTATCCTTAAACTCCCGGCTAAAATTAGGACAGAGATACACAGACATACCTTTTTTTCCCCGCAGTAAATCGGCGAGACCGCCCCAATGGTCCCAATGATCGTGAGAAATAACTACGGCTTCAATCTTGTTTATCTCAACCCCTAAAGCAGACATATTCGCAATCAGCCACTGCCCTTTTTCGCCGGTGTCGAACAAAACTTTATCATCAATCAAAAAAGAAACGCCCCAACCAACATGAAGATTTTCCCCTAATCGGCGTTTATCATAAATAACTTTTATTCTCATTTTTAAGCCTACTTTGAAAAACAAAATGAATCTTTTAAAGTCGCATTTCCTTCAAAAAAATAAAAAAACGATATTAGGATGTTTTTTTATTCTTAACGATTCTACCCTTATGATTACGATTGTAGAGTAACACAATATTTCCCATCTTGGATTCGGTTTCTTTGGCGACCACAGGGCATTTTACCATAAACAAAAAGAAAATATCCCTTTTTTCACTCGATAATGATTCAAAATTACCCTGGCCCTTGCTGATGATCATGTCCGCGCTTTTATATATTTGTTTAAACTCTTTCGAGCAAAGAGCAAGAACCGTCCCCGGAGCGTCAGTGCCGTTAGAAATCACCAGGGCCGTCTTATCAATTCCGCAAGTCTTGGCATCTTCATACAAGGCGTCATTGATAACAGGTTTCCCCTTCACGGCATAGTAAATATTTTTGTCGGGATACTTTTTCTTTATTTCTTCAATTAAAATCCTGTCAAAAACCACCTCTCCGGCGTTATCAGCCAAATATAAAATATCTCCGGCTTTTTTAAGAGTTCGGGAAAAATCTCTGTAATGAAAAATTGATTGGGTATCGATAAACTTATTTTCTTCAGTGAGAATCCTTTTTAATTCTTCTTCTATGTTTAAATTATTTTTTGCGCCGAAATCTATAATATTACCGGCTATAGCTAATTCGACTGCCGTAAAAAGCCTGTCCTTTGAAGTATTAACTTTTTCCTTTAATCTGCCTAACAACCTTAACGCACAGCGGTTGCTTTTCTGTTTTATCGCATGATAGGGATCTCCGTTAAGGCTCACGCTCCTTAAAAGTTTATAGCCTATCCGGGCTATTTCCGGCGGACTGGCATCAAGCGGAATCTTAGGTATTTTTCGGGCAAATTGGTCTATAATCTGTTTTTGCTGCTTGGGAGTTGCCCGAGAAATCCGGCTGCCTTCAAGAACCTGCCTAAAAAAACAGGGAATACAATCTAAATAAGTCTTCACTTTATGTTCTTCCTATTTTTGTTAAAAGCCTCTATTCCTTCTACGATGTTACCAAACTTCAGACCATTAGCAAGTTCTTTTCTTACTCCATTTTTTTAATCTAAAAGTTATTGGTTAAAACCGCAAGTTAGTATTAGCCTATATTCTTTACTCAGGCCGAATTGGCAATAAGAGGAACCTAAATGACAAATCTTCTCTGCCTAAAACGATAAATCTATGCCCAAGGGACTTCTCAAGCTGAGCGTATAAACAGAACCGTAAATATATTTATTTCCCTTTTATTTCTTATCAACAACGAATTCCTTTATTTTAGCCACAATATCTAGGAACGATTCAGCTGATTTTGTTTTATGTTCAAAAGAAACAAACGGCGTCCCTTTATCGCCACATTCAACAAATCCCGATTCAAACGGCACCCTTCCTAAAAAAGGAACTTTTAACTCCTGGGCCGCCTTTTCGCCGCCACCTTTCTTAAAAATATCGATTTGACCATGACAATGGGGACAAACAAACCCGCTCATGTTTTCAACGATACCTACAACCGGGATTTTTATTTCTACGGCGAATAAAACACTCTTTCGCGCGTCAAGGATAGAGACATCCTGAGGCGTAGTTACGATAACAATCCCACTGACCTTGGGAATCGATTGACAAACGCTGAGCGGTTCATCACCTGTGCCGGGAGGAGAATCAATAATCAAATAGTCCAGTTCTCCCCAATTTACATCAGCTAAAAACTGCCTGATAACCGCTGTTTTCATCGGCCCACGCCAGATAATCGGCTGATCGGAGTCATATCCGCTAAGAGCAACGCTGACAGCTTTAAGGTTCTTTGAAACTTCAACCGGCTCGATCCCAAATTCAAAGTTATAAAGCGAGCGGTTCTCAATACCAAGCATCTTGGCTATATTTGGCCCGTGAAGATCAATGTCTAAAATACCAACCGAATTGCCAGAAAGCGACAAGGCATAAGCCAAATTCACCGCCACTGTTGATTTACCTACTCCGCCTTTACCGCTCATAACAATAAGCGAATACTTTACTTTAGCCATTTTTTCTTTAAGACGGTTTTCCTGCTCCAGATACTTTTTCTCTTTAGTTTCCATAGATACTCCGTTTCCTTATTTTTTTATTAACTAAAAGATAATTACTTTCATTCTGATAATTTCAGATCTGACAAAACACTTTTAACAAATAACCCGTTATCAGCCTATGCCATCTAAGGATCAAGCAAATCGCGTCAGGGCCAGTAATAATCCGGTAGTCCATTTAACCAATCACATTTTTCGCATAAGCCATTAGAGCTTCTTTTTCTTTGTTTTGCCATAAATTGAATCAACTGTCGGCGCCTGCGCTTATGGCTGCCAAGATCAGTAAAACCCGGCTGGAGAACTTCGTCCTCTAACCGGGTAAAATATTTGGTGTCAGTAATTATTTTCTGTAACGAAGCAAAACTCCAAAGAATTATTTAAAAAGGTTCTAACTTCCGCGGAATAGACAATAAATTCTTTCTTGCCGCTCAGATCTTTGATATTAAAACAATTTTGGTGTTCTGCTGTTTACAGGACTGCGTATTCGCTTTTATCTCCAAGCACAGGCTCTTTACGAGAACTAACCGGCAGCTTAAATTCAGAGATATAGGCCTTAAACCCTCCCAGATGCACAGGTCGTCCGTTCGGCTTGTTGGAAACGAGATATTGTTTTTTAATATCTAAACTCTTTATGATTTCTTCTTCCCGGGCATACTCTGAAACAAAATTTATCCCCTTTTTTGTTAAAACAAAAACAGGTATTTGCCGGGATAACTGCAGTATCGCTAAAGGTCCGATTATCCCGCGTAAATCAGAAGAAGCGCAACTCCATACCAAATCAGCACAATCAGCTATCAAGTCAATTTTATCTTTAGGGATACCGGTAGTACATACAGCTAAACAAATTATGCTGACACCATATTCTTTTTCTAATGAGCGGATAATTCGTAAATCTTCGGCTGAATGCCCGCAGATAGTAACAGCAATACTTTTATACCCGGCTTTTAACGCTTCCTCAATTCCGCGGATCTGATCAATAAGCGCGTTTTCAAACACTACCCGGCACCCGGCAGACTTAAGATGCTGAATAATTCCTTTAATAGGCGAGGTTAACAACAGGCTGTTCATCCGAGCGCCTATGCCTTGGACGACATTCGGATTACTTGTAATGACGGTACCGGCGCCTTCACAGACTACCACCGCCGCGTCAATCGCCTTCTTTCTTAACGCCAAGCCAATCATCTCTGAGGCGCCATAGGGTATTGAAAGATCATCAAATGAAAAGTTTCTCTTCTCAGTAAAAAAACCATAATCCCGTATCTTTGATTCAATCGTTTTTTTTATAACAACTTTAAGCGCTTCTTTTTCGTTACCGGGAACTGATCTAAAATCTTTGTATAGATGCTCTGCCAAAGGGCAAAAAGTAAGTGCCGGCTCAGTAATATTTATTATCCTGGCATTAGAAACGCTCACAAAAGAAGAAAAGTATTTCAATACGTGTATATCCCTATTATCCATAGCCTAAACTTCAAGCCCTTGCCAAATCTTAATAATTTCATCCTTAACCGGAGTATCTTTATACTCGACAATCGTCTTACCCTCAACCATCGCTTCTACAACCCTCTTATCAAACCTGACTTTACCGATTAGGGCGATTCCATTTTTCGCGCAATGTTCTTCTATTTTTTCAGACATTTCCGGGTTCAAATCATATTTATTAATCACCATTTTAGAAGGCACATTAAAATGTCTGGTTACTTCTATCACTCTAAGAGCGTCTTGTAAACCAGATAAAGTAGGCTCAGTTACCACTACCGCGCAATCTATACCGGAAAGCGAAGCAATAACCGGACACCCTATGCCCGGAGCGCCATCAATGATTACCCAATCGTAATTGCCTTTCTCTGCCAATTCTTTAGCCTGTTTTCTGACCAAAGACACAAGCTTGCCGGAATTCTCTTCAGCAATGCCAAGCTTAGCATGCACCATTGGTCCAAAACGGGTCTCGGAGATAAACCACTCGCCGGCAAGATTTTCCTCCATCTTAATAGCATTTACCGGACAGATATGACTGCAAAACCCGCAGCCTTCGCAAGAGACTGGATCAATTACAAAGCTATCACTTATAGCGTCAAATCTGCAGGCGTCGATACACTTTCGGCATTGCCGGCAAATTTTTTTGTCAATTGAAGCGCTTAAACCGCTTCTAAAATCATGTCGTTCCTTAATTTTCGGCTGAAGCAATAAATGCAAGTCGGCGGCGTCAACATCACAATCAGCCATAACATGATTTTTAGCTAATGAGGCGAACGATCCGGTAATTACTGTTTTACCGGTACCGCCTTTTCCGCTGATAACTACAATTTGTTTCATAACACCACCTTAATTCTTCCGAAAAAATCACCCATTTTATTTTTTTTAACAGCTTAAAACATCCTAACCGGCTAAACGAATCAGATAAAGAGTAACGCGTTAAATGAATAGCGTTTTATATTTTTCCATAGACAGCCTGAGCAGCCAATACAATCGGATACATCGTCGGAGCACTGGTCAAATAGGGGTGTGTAGCTACCTGCAATGTTTCCAATTCCGTCGCCGACATCCGTTTTTGGATTGCTATCCCTATAACATTTATCATCTGAGCGCAAGACATCCCACAGCTGACTTGACCGCCCAAAATAATGCCCGACTGTTTTGAAAATATTAATTTTATCTTACCTTTAGAAGCGCCCGGTAACGTAGCCGGATGTTTATCAACCCCGTCAATACTTCCCACGACAATTTCAAAACCTTCTTCCCGGGCTGTTTTCTCGGTAAGCCCGGCTGACCCTAACACCAATCCATCAATATACGTGGAATAAATAGCGATCGTGCCTTTATTTTCACGAACGACTTTTATCTGATAAAGATTTGCGCCCGCAATACGTGCTTCTGCCGTCGCGGTAGAAGCAAGCATGACCTGAATAGCTTTACGAGTATAAAAATCCCGCTTGCAGGAACAGTCGCCAATAGCAAAAATATCCGGATCTACTGAAGTACGCATATACTCATCGGTTGAAATGCCTTTACAGGCCCCGATCTCCAATCCGGCATCAATCGCCATTTCCACATTAGGCTTTGATCCAACGCCAAGAATGACTCCGTCAACAGGGATTTCCTGGCCACCGCCAAATCGAACCTTTTCCACCTTATCCTGACCAATTATTTCCTCAACCCGCGTATTGGTTAATATCGTAACGCCCTTCTCCTTTAAACGGGTCTCGGCCATTTCAGAAAATTCAACATCAAACGAATTGGCTAACAAACGCGGCAACATCTCAACTAAAGTAACTTTTATTCCTTTTAATTTGGATAGTTCGTCAGCGAATTCAACACCGATAAATCCTCCGCCGATTACTAAAATATTTTTAGAACTTTTGATCTGTTCTATCACCCGCGTTAAATATCCCATCTCTTTATTTACGGGATAAACCCCCGGTTTATCTATACCTTTGATAGGCAGAATCAACGGCGTCGACCCAACAGCTAATACCAGTTTTTCGTAAAAGTAAATATTTTTGCCCGCGGTTTCAACAGTCTTTTCTTTTCTGTTCAGACGTAAAGCTTTATCAATTACTGTTTCAACTTTATTGTTCTCTAAAGAAGCCATACCTAATTTGTTTTCTTCGGGATTATTCAGGCTGGCAAACATATAGGGAATACCGCAGGGAATTACACCGTTTTCAATGTCCCTGATCACCGTAATACTTTTTTCCGGATAATACTTTCTCGCGGTCACAGCGCAGACGACTCCCGCCGGTCCGGCGCCAAGAATTAAAATATCTGTTTTTTTGGTCATAATCGCTCCTCATTTTTTAGGGAATCCATCATCACGCAGATGCTATGAATTACTTTTATACCATTATCCTGACAAAATTGTATAGCAACAGAACTTTCCGCCCCCGGCTGAAGCCACACCCTTTTTACGCCTTTTTGCAGACATTCTTTTAAAATACTTTCAGTTACTGACGGCGGCGTAACCAGGTTAACTGCGTCCACACTATCCGGAATATCGCCTATAGTTTTATAACAGACCCTGCCTTCGACTTCACTTAAACTAGGGTTAACAGGAAAAACCTCATACCCTTTTTTCATCAAATCAACCAAAATCCTATAGGCGAATTTCTCTTTATTCCTGAAAGAGCCTATCACCGCGATTTTTTTTTGTTTCAAAAAATCTGTAACCAAATCTTTCATTTTATTTATCCGAATTCTCGAACCTTTCTCCCGAACCGGGGGCACTATTTGAGTTATAAATATTTTCTACCTTAATTTGAAGAGCTCCTTTAGCGGGATACTTTTCCCCGATTGATTTCATCCATTTTTTAGCTTTTTCATAGATATCGCCAGAAATAAAATAACTGCAGCTACCCTTAATTTGATAAGACTCTCTCCCGCTCCTGATCAGGATAGAAACTGCCGGATTTTCTATGATATTCGATAAAGTTTTAACCATATAGTTGTCGACAATAATAATGGTTTCATCATCTAAAAGATATTTAGCGCCCACGTTTGAAATATTAGGAACACCGGTTTTTGACGATGTAGCAAACTGATGAACCGGCTCATTGTTGAAAATATCTTTTACTTTTTCTGGCATTTTCATTTAAAATTTTCCTTTTTTCGCGAGCCTATTTTCTATTGACAAAATAGCACCCTTATCGGCGCTTTCCACAAAACGCATATACCTCGCCAACCAGCCGCCGGACACCTTCGATTTAAAAGGGACTTGTTTCCTCCGGCGCGCCGCCAATTCCTTTTGAGAAAGTTTTACATCTATTTTTCTCTTGTCTACATCTATTTCTATAATATCACCGTCTTTAAGTAAACCTACCGCTCCGCCACTGGCTGCTTCCGGAGAAATATGGCCAATACAAAGGCCTCTCGTTCCTCCGGAAAAACGTCCATCAGTAATTAAAGCCGCTCTGATTCCGGCGCCCTTAATCGCCGCGGTCGGTGAAAGCATCTCCTGCATACCCGGGCCGCCTTTAGGGCCTTCATACTTAATTACGACAACATCGCCGTCTTTTACTTTATTCTTTAAAATCGCCTCTAAAGCCTCTTCCTGAGAGTTATAAACTTTAGCCTTACCTTTAAACATCAGCATATCTTTATCTACACCGCTTGTCTTCAAAACTGCGCCACGTCTGGCTATATTTCCAAAGAGAACAACCAGCCCGCCGGAACGCGAAAAAGCTTTATCGGCGGAACGGATCACATCTCCATCCGGTTTAGGTGACCTTAAAATGTAATCACCTAAAGTCCCATAGACAGTCTTGGCTTTAAGATTTAATTTAGAATGTCGGCCATCATAAACAGCTCTTAAAATCGCCCCAACCCCCCCGGCTTGATGAATATCCTCCATATGTATCTCCGGGCGGGACGGTGAAACCTTAGTCACATTCGGTGTAGCAAAAGATAATTCATTAAGACGTTTAAGGTCGTATTGGATCCCCGCCTCAGACGCTAAAGCCAAAAGATGTAATACGGTGTTCGTTGAACCACCCATCGCCATATCAAGAATAAAGGCATTATCTAAAGATGCCCGGGTTAAAATATCTAACGGACAAATTTTGTTTTTCAAAAGATAAATTACTCTTTTGGCGGCATCCTTTATAAGTTTTATCCTTTGAGGATTTATTTGAAACTGCCTGACTTTACCTTTTATTCTGCTGGTAGCCGGAATTGTTCCATTACCCGCTAAAGCAAAGCCCAGCGCCTCCCCTAAACAATTCATTGAATTGGCGGTAAACATACCGGCGCAACTTCCATAACCAGGGCAAGCACTCTCGGCTAAACTTTCTAATTTTTTTTTGCTGATCTTGCCGGCGCTGTGTTTACCTACTCCTTCAAAAACCGAGATAAGGTCGGTATTATTCAAACCGCTTAACATCGGCCCGCCGCTGACATAAATCGCTGGAATATTAATTCGTACCATAGCGTTATACATCGCCGGAACAATCTTATCGCAGTTACCTAAACCGATCCAGGCATCACAAGGATGCGCGCCGATAATAGTCTCGATCTGATCGGCAATTAGTTCCCGTGACGGCAAAGAATACTTCATGCCAAAATGACCCATGGCAATACCGTCTCCGACAGCGCATCCGATATTGGCATACCAAACGTTTACCCCAAGCTTCTCAAGTTCTTTTTTTAGGATATCTCCCAAAATATCAAGATGCGCGTGCCCGGGAATTTGGTTG
>JAQTSA010000159.1 GCA_028711575.1 Candidatus Omnitrophota bacterium
CAGCTCTTGGTTTAACCAAAACATCGTCGTCCCAAAACATAAATTTTTTGTTAGTAAACAAATCGCTTAGCTTATCGGGATAATAGTCAAGATACTTTCCAGCAAATCAAGGTTGTACCGCCAATGGTCAACCCAGTACCCTTCACCAAAAGAAGCCTGAGGGATTCTTTCGGCCGACTTCAGTAACCGTTTAGCTAAAGAATCTCCGTCGACCGTTATCTGATGCTGATTTAAATAGTTAAAAAACTCGCCTAAATAAAACCCGTTCTTCATCAAAGCGGCCAAATCGCCTTCTTTTTCCAATCCATACTCTTTTAAAACAGTTGATGCCAAGCCGGCGTTAAAAACAAGTTTTTCGCCCTGAACGATTAAAGGGTTATAACCGTTAATCTTAATCAAGTTCAAAAAATATATTAAATTGCTTTCACCGATGAAAGGATTAAAAAAAAGGTCTTGGCGGCGGTTCTGGTTAATGTCCCGATAATTGGCTTCACCTTCGCTGAAACAGGAAGGAATAAGTTTAAACCGGTTATAATCGCGTTCTAAGTCGCCGTGTTTACGCGAATAGACGTAATAAACGTCGCTACCGTCAAGTTTTAACGGGTATCCGCCGCGCAAAACGTTATCAAGGTATGTGTTCTGAATGTAATGACTTAACGTATTATCAGCGCAACCGCATAACGCGTTTTCTTTTATATCAGAAACGATTTGGCAGTTTTCTTTTTCTTTCTTATTAACCTCTGAAACCGTAAGTTTTAAAACATACTTTTTTATCAACTCCACTTTTGGCGAAGCGCCAAACACATTGTAGAGAGTCTTTTTATCGCCGGGTTTAAGCTCAGACTTAAAGTGAGCAAAACTGCAAGGCGTCTTACCGCACATGATTTGACTGTCACGAGCCGAAAACTCGCCCGACTCAAATCTTAAAGCTTTAGCGTAAGACTTATCTTCGGCGAAAATAACGTCCGGGTCAACCACCATAGCCGGCAAAACTCGCCGGCCGTTATCCTGAAAAAACGAGTAATGAAAATTAGCGCCTTCGATATACTTTGTCTCACTGACGTCACCGGGATCAACGACTAAGTTAAACAAAGATAAGTTCTTTTCAGTTAAAGCACGCATCCAAGCTTCAAGAGTTCGGGCAAGTTCTTTAACCATAAAATGGTTTGAACCAAAAGGTATAATTCGCGGTAACCCGTCAAGAACTTCTATATTCATCTTACGGCCGGACAAATTTTCAAAGTCGACAATTCGTAACAGGCCGGATACCGAAGCGTTCGGTAAGCCAAAATATTTAACCCGCGTCTTAAGGCCTAAATCGATATTTTCATCGACGATCTCTAAAGATTCACTGCGGATTATCATCCGTTCCTTACGCCGAAACCGGGAAAGCGAAGAAAACGGTTCGTAATTTTGGCTGCCGTTTATCTTTATAAAGGTACGAAACCCCAGATTTGACACAAAAGAATAAGCTTTATTTGCCGGGTAGAACTCCGTTATCGCGTGATCCTTATCGGCCAAACCAAACCCCATAACAGCCTGAGCCCGGTTAACCGAAAAAACCCAAAGCGGAACGCCCCAAACCCCGGCTATGCCAGGAAGAAAATTGGCAAAAGGAAAGGCTTTACTATAATTTTCAATAACAAAGCTTCCATCATCGTTGAGTTTATATTGTTCAACACCCTTTTTAACCATCGTTAAATCCTTTCCTTAATCTTTAAAAATTATCTGTTCGCAATAATCTATATTTTAAGAACGTCTCGTAAATCCGCGGCAACTACTTTTTTATATTTTTTAACGCTGCTCAAGGCGCTTGACCCTCCGGAAACATAAACGGCTGAAACTTTCGCCCGTTTGGCGGTTTCTAAGTCAATATCCATATCGCCAATAAATACGGTTTGATCTTTTTTAACAGAAAACTTCTTTACAAGATAATTAATCATTTTCGGGTTCGGCTTTAAAGCCGACAACTCATCAGCGCAAACGACAAAATTAAAATATTTTTTTATGTCAAGCCGGTTAATTAAGATATCACTATAAAACCGGGGCCGGTTAGAAGCAACGGCAATTATTTTTTTTCGGCGTTTTAAAGTGTTGAGAACCTGTTTAGCATAAGGCGCAAGGCGGCAAAACCTGGCCAAGTCCGCTTTATGTTGTTTTCTGTAAATCTTCAGCGCCCGGTCAACGTCAGCAGTTTTAAAAAACAACTTAACAAAGTTAAGGTCTCCGGTACCGACACTTTTCTTTACCGTATCTAAACTGACCGAATCATAACCCAGCGTTTTCAGGGCATAATTTAAGCTTTTCTCAATAGCCGAATAAGCGTTAACTAACGTTCCGTCCAAATCAAATATAAAGAGCTGTTTATCTGTCATTGAAAAAATGCCAAACCTCTTTTCGCAGTGTTACAAATTTATTTTAATTTCTTCCGAAGGATCCGCCGAATAAAAACCGTCGCCGGGAACGTCTTCCGGATTAAGCAGCCCTCCGGAGGCGATAAGTTTCATCGCGTTTTCCACGCCCATATCAAGAAAGATTATTTCACTCTCTTCAACGATCAAGGTAAACCCGGTAATCGGTGACGGCGATGAAGGCAAAAAAACGTTAAACAGTTTTTTACCGGTCTTACGGCAAACTTCGATTGCTCCTTCATTAGTCAAAAACCCGACCGCGTAAATTCCCCGGCGCGGATACTCAACTAGCACTGCCCGTTTAAAAGTCTTGTTTGGAGGATAGAAAAGAAAGTGGACCACTTTTTTTATAGGAAAATAGATCTTGTTGACTAACGGCCAGTTGAAAAACATCTTTTCAACCAACTTAAACAACCGCATCCGAGTAAGATGAGTGACCACCCCTACCAAAAAAATAACCAGTATCGTAGCGATTATGCCAAGAATAACTCCGGTAACGGCCGGTAACGGATAAATGCTATAGGTTTCAATTATCCGGTTAATGTAATTACCAAGAATACTGTTAATAAAAGAAAAAAGGAAAAAAACAACATAAACGGTAAGCACAACCGGAACGATAGCGACTACACCGGTAATAAAAATCTTTTTAAACATCGCTCTCCTCTACAATATAGGCGTTTAGTTTAGAAGCAGTGATTCTACCATAGAAGGCGCCAATAAAAAAGAGAAAACTCTTAACTCTTAACTCAACGTCCTAACTCAACTTAAAACTTAAAGCTTAAAACTTAAAACTAAAAAACTTTAAGTTAACAAATTTTAACCATTTTAAAACCGTTAACAAAAACAGAGTTATTCTTTAGCAATAGCCAAAGTCATCGCGCCGGCTAAGACCAAAAATATCCCAAAAAACCCGCGAAACACGATCCAGATGTCCGGCCACCATTTCTGAACAAAAATTAATCCGACAACAACCATGATTATGCCGGCAACAACTTTTTTGTTCACGCCGGAACAAGCCTTACAACCGGCATCTTTATTGGAAACTTCACAATTCTCAGCTGTTTCTTTCTTCTTTTCTTCGCTCATAAACACCTCCTTTTTCTTTTAGAACCCATAAATTATAACAAAAAAACAGGGTTATAACAATCGATATTAGCAGGCAGCCCAGGATACAGGTGACAAGTGACTAGACACTTGTCACTTGTCAAAAGCTCGCTACGCTCGCGTCAAACTTGTCCGCCTCACGGCGCTGTTCACAAAGGTTAATTCCTAATAGTACCGTAAAGAGCTTATCGGTTGCATAGCTCGTAGCTTATCGTCAAACTGCTCGCCTGAACGAGCGTCAAACAATTGTTTCAATCGCATATAGATAACGGACAGGTCGCGACCTGTCCCTGGTATGGAGCGCCGTGTCAAGAACCATCTTAATTAATGTTTTAGGTTTTACTTTCCATCCTTCTTTTTGTTATGCGATATATGGATCTTCGACGATGAAT
>JAQTSA010000032.1 GCA_028711575.1 Candidatus Omnitrophota bacterium
CGTAAAACACAAAAGTGTTGCTCTTTTATTCATATCAGGAACCCTCATGCTTAGTTAACAAATCAAGCACCTCATCAATTTTCTTTCTCCGATCAGACTCTGAATTACCTCTCAAGGCCTCTGTCACACAATGTTCAAGATGCGTTTTATAAATCTTTTTTTTAACACTTCCGATCGCCCGAACAACGGACCGCAACTGATTAAGGATATCGACGCAATAACGCTGATCATCAACCATCTTTTGGACACCACGGATCTGCCCCTCAATCCTTCTTAAAGCAACAATAGTATTTTTATGACTTGGGTTTTTACTCATCAAACACAACCTTTCTTTATGAACCGTTTTTCCTTAAACTTGCCCCTTCAACTTCAATATACTATACCCCCCTACCCTATGTCAAGGCCTTTTATCCTCTCCGCGGCTGATAGAAAAACCCTTTTATTTTCAAGAATTATTTGTTAAGCTTTTGATGATGAGACTTTACTTTTAGCTGAGGTCAGCGTCGCGGATGATTGTATTATCTTGCGCTAACTTTAAACTATACTCGTTTGTAAGCCGCGTAATCCGCTCAATATTTCGATAGTCGCTTGAGACAAGGTCAACCGCCGTTTCCCGTTTAAACTTCAGAAGCGCCTCCTTACCTTTATACCCGGCACCTTCAATCATCAGGAAGAACTCGTCAGTTAAATCGCTCGGCACGCCGGTTTCTTCAACCGCCCGGCGCATCCGCTCACAGGCCAGTAAAGCTTCTTTAAAGCTTAACCCGCACAACTTAATTTCGCCCAGCGACGGCCACAACGACGGCGGTTTATAAAGAACGTACTCGTACTTCATTATATTTTTGATAAACCCGCTCGGCATCTTAAACCCGTACTTCTCAGAGTCGTTGTACCAAACGGTATTTTTAAACGGCGTTGACGGACTGACGATCACTGAGTCCGGCTTAACCTCTTTAACAAACTCAAGGTTATCATTAAACACGTCTTCTAACGTAACCCCGGCAACCAGCGGCGTCGGGTAAATAAGCGCAACACTTACATAAGCGTTTATCCCGGTATTTTTCTGGGCCTGACGAAAAGCCTTAACGGTACCTTCTAACTCATACCGCGTAACGCCTTTATTCATAACCTGATCATTAATCGCGTCGTTAGCGGTTTCACCGCCCATAAACAGCGCGACCAGCCCGGCCCGCAGCATCAGCTCATACTGTTTGACAGTTAACTCGTACTTTTCTTTAGAACTGTTTATATTTTTTACCGCTCGGCACCCGATTGAATACCTGATTTTAAGGCCGCGGATCAAAATCTCTTCGGCAATTTGCACGCCAAACGCCGGCGGCGTTTCCGACCCGGCAAAGCGAAACAACCCCACGCCCTGTTTTATCATATACTCAATTTCATCGACCATCGCCTTAACCGGCCGAGCGAAAAAACGAGGATAAAAATGGGAATGGACACAAAACGAACATTTCCCCCACGGACACCCTAACGAATCAAGCAAAACGTGAACCTTTAGTTTACCTTCAATAGCGTCGGAGGCGTACTTAGGAAACGGTTTGTCTTCCATCTTAGGTTTCGCGCGAACAGTTTTTTTCACCGCGCCGTCTTTCCAGTAAACAAGGTTTAAGATGTATCCTTCTTCGGCTTCATCGGCAACCATTTTTAGGACAAGCGGTTTGTCCCAATACTTTTGGCATTTATCACAAATGTTTAGTATTCGTTTAAAGGTAACTTCACCTTGCGCGGTAACGCCAAGGTCAAAAGACGAGTTCTTTAAAAAATCCTCTTCATACAAAGTTACGTGAAACCCCCCGGCAACAAGAAGGATCGTTGGATCTTTCTTTTTTATCTGTTTTGCCAAATAATCAGCCCAGACAAAAGCTTCCCCATACCACACCTTAACCCCAAAAACTTTCACTTTACTTTTAACAACAGTCTTTGCCAATTGGCGCAACTTCTGTTTCATCCTCGACTTTCTTAGGCAATTAACCGTCTCCTGCAACAGATTAAATATCGGAAAATAAAGTTTCATCGCGGTTTTATGTTTTTTAGATAACGAAAACATAATCTCAGTTGAGGCGCGGTTTAAGACTCTTAACGGTTTAGGGCACAAACTATTATAAAACTCGTTTTTCTGCCAATCGACGACTGTCACTTCATGGTTATACTCCTGCAAATAAGACTTGATCAATCCCAGCCCATTTTCAAGAAACCCGTCGCTTGGCGACCGTTTACGCGTCGCTATAGAATTCCAAACAATTACTTTTGCCATACTTTTCCTTTTAAGTTACAAGACTTTTGATTTTTCGCCGGTCAACTTTACCGCTGGAATTTTTATCTATTTTTGCGGCCACAACCACCTTTTTCGGACGCCGGTCGGCGCCAAACTTACGCTCACACAACGCGACCACTTCTTGTTCTAACAAAACCTTATCGTTTCCTGATGCGGCAACAACAGCGTACCCCGACTCGCTAACCGGACAAACTACCGCTTCGATTATACCGGGGATTTTATAAATAACTTCAAGAACTTCCCGGGCAAAAAACCAATCATCACCGGTACGGGATATTAAGTCCTCTTTTCGGCCCAGGACGTATAGATACCCTTTCTTATCAATGTATCCGTAATCGTCAGTTTTAAACCAGCCGCCGCTGAAATGTTTTTCGGTCAGCTGACGGTTTTTATAATAGCCAAGGGCAGACGACGGGCTCTTCACCTTAATCCGGCCGACACTGTTTACCGGGCAATCTTTACCTTCATCATCAACAATTCTGGCCAACCGTCCTGACGACGGTTTACCTACCGACAACAAAAAATCACTCTTTGACTTACCTAACATCCGGTAATCAAGGTTAGTCAACATCGTTAACGGAGGAAGCACTTCAACCATACCGTATCCCTGTTTAACGCAGCGGCCAAAAAGTTTAATTGCCCGTTTAAAAATTTCTCTGGGCACACATTCGGTACCAACAACAACATTTTTAAGATTAAGATTTAAGCGGTTAGACTCACAAAAATGCAAGAAATTAACAAAGTATCCCGGACTCATAAACAGAGTATCAACATTATGTTGTTTTATCAAGTCGGCCGAATCTTCAGGATCAAACTTTCTGGTTACAACGTTTTTCGCGCCCAAAAAGAATGCCGGCAAAAACGACGTCCCCCCGGCACTGCCTAACCACAAACTATGCAGTATAACCGGGCGAAGTAGCGGCAAAGTTTTAGAACTTATCGCGTACCCATAAAAACTGTTCATCCAGCTTTTTTGAGAAAGCTCAACTCCTTTTGGCCGGCCGGTTGTACCAGAGGAAAAGTTTATTGAAGCGTAATCGTACTCCATCAACTGATACCGCAAGTCCAAGTCCGCGCCTTTACTAAGAAAAGTTTCGTACTCAGACGTCTGGTCTTCTGTTACCGCCAAATACTTATCTACCTTAGTAGATGACTTTAACTCTTTGATTTTATCGTTTAACAGTTCAGGATGATAAATTAAGGCTTTTACACAACAATCGTTGAGAATAAAAACATAATCTTCTACCGGCAAATCAGTCAGAACCGGAACCAAAACTATTCCCGTCAAGTAACAGGCGATTCTTATTTCAAAAAACTCCTGACAGTTATCGAGAATAACAGCGAGCTTTTCGCCTTTACTTACGCCAATTGCCAGCAAAGAAACCGCCAAGCGGTTAGCGCGAAAATAAAGGTCAGAATAACTAATTGACCGGCCGCCGTCAACAACAGCGATACGATGGCTGTTACGTTTAACCGCGGCCCGGATAATGTCCCGCGGTAAAAACAATCCTTTAAAATATCGAAGGTATGAATATTTTATTTGACCTAACATCGAACCCCTTTTTAAAGTTTATTGTATCATCAGGATTAATTTGATGCTAGATAAATCATAGAATAGGGTATAGGGTTCAGGGTTTCGGGTATAGGGTGATTCGCGCCTTTGGCGCTGTTCACAGATGATCACAGAGTCCCGCTACCGCGGGAAGCAGATGATCACAGATATGTGATATTTAGGAAATAGCCTTATTGAGAAAAGAAGAGTCAAACGATAGTCAAACCGCTCGTTCTTCGAACGTCGCTGTCAAACAGTAGTCAAACATTGTAAAACGGTTTACGGTACTATTAGGAAATAGCCTTGATAGGGAAGGAATCAAAAGATTGATATATAATCGCATTTAAATCCAATTTTAAATTCAAACAGGTTTTTATTCCAAAGAAAAAGTATAATCAGTGATCATCTTGCTGCCAAGCCGAAGGCGCGGCTTCTGCGATCATCTGTGAACAGCGCCGTGAGGCTGAGCAGTTTGACGGCACGTTAGTGCCAGTTTGACACGCGTACCTCGCGTGTTTGACGTGAACGCAGTGAACGTTTGACGCGAGCGTAGCGAGCCTTTGACAGTGCCGCAAGGCGCGACAACTTGAGAAAATGAAAAACGGGCAAGTGAATTAATCACCTGCCCGTCTTATTCAAAACGAATCTTACAACAACTTGAGAAAACAGTAAGATTACGCTCTTTTCTTTTTCTTAAACCCTACTCCAGCTAACCCTAAAATCCCAGACCCTAAAAGAATCATTGTTGCTGGTTCAGGGACAACTGAAGCTCCTTTATCAAAGGTAATAGAATCGTAAACGACCGCGCCCGTCGCAATAATATCAAACCGCGCGATATTCAAACTCGGTAAATTTATATATACATCAAACCATGAATAATCTTGGGCAAAATAAGAACCAATCAAATTATTAACAGAATCGTAGACATTCAATGTTCCCGAATCAAGGTCGCCGCCGGAATCGCCCATACGTATCAATAAAGAAGATACAGGCGTTGTAAACGTCCCGGAAAGGCCGCCGGCCCACTTCGTATCATTTATAAGCGATTTAGGATAACTGCTGTTATCATAAATCTTCCACAAATAAGCAGGATGAAACAGCAACCCCTCCGAAGCATATTTATCATAGGCAACGTTTTGCCCATAAGAGAGCTCTTCAAAATCAATAACTGTAGGAAGAGCGTAGGCTGCACTCCCGACCAACAAAAAAACACTCACTAAAATTAAGCCTACCACTTTATTCATATCTAAAACTCCTTTATTCTTAGGATACGATCAACAATATCAGTATGATTAAAAAACGGGCAGGTGAATTAATCGCCTGCCCGCTTTATCAAAAACTAATCTTACAATAACCTGAGAAAGTAGTAAGATTACGCTCTTTTCTTTTTCTTAAACCCAACTCCAGCCAGACCTAAAATCCCTGAACCCAAAAGAAGCATTGTTGCTGGTTCTGGGACAATGTCAACATTGATTGGACCATCACTATTTGCTGAAGCTGTATAACCAGCATAACCATTGCTATCTTGCCAAGGTTGAATACCTGTAAGAAGGTTACTCGTATTTAATAACCCTAACGAAATATAATTCGCTGGTAAATTAGCAAAATCTAACCCATTCCATGTGATAAGATTGTTGTAGTAGATGTTAGTAAACACAGCTGTTAAATTAGTTGTACCATTCTGATTCGCACCACCCAAATATGGATCTGACGTTCCCGCTGAAGGTGCAACCAAAGCAAGGTCTGCCAATACTACACCATTATTTGGATCCGTATCAGGACCAATTACCAACTGAATAGTTCCTATCCCAGGGTTAAAACCATAGTTAAATCCACCTGGAGTAACATTATATGCAGAACCAGTCAATCCATCAGCGTAAAAGTACAAATAGTTTGATCCAGTATTTACTCCTGTTGCAAAAGCGTTTCCTTCTTTAAAATAAGTAGCGATACCCAAGACAACATCATTTTCTTCAAAATAATCGCCATCGTTAAAAATCCCATCCGCGCCAAAACTTTGATTGACGGTTGCAGTTCCAGCACCATACAAACGGTCAACATTTGTTAAATCGCCATAAGACCCATCAACAACAGACAAATTCAAGTTCCACCCATTAAGATACGCGTGTGCCGGCGACGACGCCAAAGACAACACCATAACCACTGCTAAAGTAAAAAGAATCTTCTTCATACCTTTTCCTCCCTGTTTTAAGAACTCATTGTTTCTCATTTTTCCCTTCTATTTTTTCTTCTTTTAACCCTTGTTTCAAAGAAGCTCCCGTTTCTCAACTTTATATAAGCACAATTTGTGCCAATTGCCGATTTTTTATTTTTCTTTTTTTAATCACTTTCATAAATTCTTAATTACCAGTTAGTTATGAGTTGAAATACTTCATGCTGACGCCTGAAATACTGCCATAATCCGCTCTTAACTGTAAAAACACTCGAAACTGTAAAGTTTACCGACACGATTCCCACGTCAAACACGCGGTACGCGTGTCAAACTGCTCGCCTCGGCGAGCGTCAAACTGGTCCGTCCGCCTTTGGCGAGACGAGACCGTCAAACTGCTCTCGCTTTTCGCTCGACCGTCAAACGTTCGCTTTGCTCACGTCAAACTGGCACTATCGTGCCGTCAAACAATCGTTTCTATTCTCCAACAATGTTTGACCATCGTTTGACAGCCTCGTTCGGAGAACGGGCGGTTTGACAACCGTTTGACAATGACCTATCAGCCATGAGCTATGAGCTTCTTCTCTTCCGTATCCCAACCAATCCCAACAGACCACTGCCTAACAGAAGAAGGGTTGCCGGTTCCGGTACTACCGCCACGTCAAGGTAAGTCCAACTTTGATTGTACTTGTCACCAGTATTTCCGCTAAACGCGACAAACCCAACGTAATCGTAATTGTAATTAGTCAAATCAAAAGAATAAGTTAACCAGCCCGTCGAGTCTAGATAATACGTCGAGTCTACCCCTGCCGCCGTAACACGAATAACCCGGGCCGCGTTAAGATACACTTCAAACGCCGGGTAATCAGCTGGTTTCACCCCCCCTCGGATATAATCCCAAGTATAGACGTTATAGGAAATATTTAAAGCCGTCATACCACGGACATCTATCATTCGGTCAAGCTTGTTTAATTGATAACCGTCAACACCAGCCGCTCCCGTAAAATCATTTTTATCGTCATAATTAAAATCAACCGTACCCAACCACGCCGAGAAGTTTCCGTCAAAGACGACATCGCTCTGAACGCCGGCCTGACCGGTCGCAGTCCAGCCGGTCAAATCGCCGTTCTCAAACCCAAAATTAAAATCGATAGCGTAAACATTTACAGATAACAAAACCGCCGCGAAAAATAAAACTGTTTTTTTCATCCCACCCCTTTCCTGTTAAATTTAATTACTGTTAAAACACATAAATCGGTTGCGCAACTCGCAGCTTATTGTCAAACACGCGAAGTACGCGTGTCAAACTGGTCCGTCCGCCTTTGGCGAGACGAGACCGTCAAACTGCTCTCGCTTTTCGCTCGACCGTCAAACGTTCACTACGTTCACGTCAAACGATTGTCACACTGGCTTGTCTACGACTAAACCGTCAAATACTCACTGCGTTCGTGTCAAACGTTCGCTTTGCTCACGTCAAACTGGAACTAACGTGCCGTCAAACAATCGTTTCGATTCTCCAACAATGTTTGACAGTCCGCCAGCGGCGGGCGGTTTGACTACTGTTTGACAACCGTTTGACTCTTCAAAACAATGTTTGACTACTGTTTGACAGCGACGTTCGAAGAACGAGCGGTTTGACTATCGTTTGACAATGACCTATCAGCCATGAGCTATGAGCTTCTTTTCTTTCCTATCAAGGCTATTTCCTAAATATCATATATCTGTGATCATCTGCTTCCCGCGGTAGCGGGACTCTGTGATCATCTGCGAACAGCGCCAAAGGCGCGAATTAACCCTACACCCTGAACCCGAAACCCTATACCCTATTTTTGTGAACAGCGCCAAAGGCGCGACTCTGTGATCATCTGTGCTACTAAGAGCCATCTCACTCAATCACTTAATTACTTAATCACTCAATAACTCAATCACCCTCTCTTACCCTACAACCCTGAACCCGAAACCCTATACCCTATATAAAAACAAGAAAGCAGGAGCGGGGACTCCTGCTTATCTTGTATAACTGCGTCAAACGTAATTCCCTGTTTAGGGGACGGCTCGTCACGCGATACGAACCTTACGCAACGCAATACGAGGAAAACATCTTGATCACTGATTCGCGCCTATCGGCGCTGTTAAGGTGCCTACGGCACCGTCAAACGTTCACTACGTTCACGTCAAACACGCTTACGCGTGTCAAACTGCTCTCGCTTTTCGCTCGACCGTCAAATACTCACTGCGTTCGTGTCAAACGTTCGCTTTGCTCACGTCAAACAATTGGATTAGAAATAAGTTGAAATTTATAGAAATTCGTTGTAATTCAATTGTGCGATTATCAGCACTATTTTCAAAGACAACACATTTCTATCAATCTCTATCAATTTCCAGCAATTTCAATTTCTTCTCTTCCCTAAAAGGCTATTTCCTAAATACCATATATCTGTGATCATCTGCTGCCAAGCCGAAGGCGCGGCTTCTGTGATCATCTATGTTAAACTTAATTACCTCTTCTTCCGAATTCCAACCAATCCCAACAGGCCGCTTCCTAACAGAAGAAGCGTTGCCGGTTCGGGGACAATCGGGTCTGAGCCGATTTTTAAATAACTATCGTCAACAAACGCGTTGATATAACTTCCGCCATGCAGTATACCAGTAAAAGAAAGCTCTATACTTCGGGTACCTACCGGGACATAATCAATATAATCTTCTAAAGTCCATACGGTTGAAAAAAGCTCACCAGTTTCACTGGAATCAAGTAAACTATTCGTTCCGTCATAGAAAGAAATTTTCCCAACAACGGTATCATAGACACTTTGAAACAACTCGGTCTGATACCAAAACCCGACATCAAATTGAGCGATTCCAGCATCAACAATCGAAGCAAAACTGCTAATATCAACATCCTGAGTCATTACCGCTGAAGCAGAGGGGCTGTTGGCGGAAGAGAAAAAATATTGACCGCTATGAGGGTTAACTGTACCTGTAGACTGTGCCTGAGAAGACGTGGCATACCACGGCCCAGTAACCGACCAACTGCTTGTATCACCACTCTCGCCACCCGGGTTCTGTACTAAATTAGGTAACAACGACCAATCAATAGCAGAAGCAACTTGCCCGCTCATACTAACGAAAAGCATAATCGCGAATGTAAAAAAAACTTTTTTCATTTTTCCCCTTTTTTTCTTCGCCTTTGGCGAATTTATTCAACCAACTTTATAAATAATGGGCTCGCTACGCTTGCGTCAAACTGCTCCGCCTCACGGCGCTGTTCACAGATGATCACAGACTTCGGCTAACGCCGAAAGCAGATGATCGCTGATTATATTTTTTCTTTGGTATAAACACCTGTTTGGATTCAAATATGATTTTATTTATGCCATTTAACATTGTTATAGATAACGGACAGGTCCCGACCTGTCCCTACCCTCTATTACCCTACACCCTAAACCCTAATTTCAGCCATGAACTATGAGTTATGCCTGCCCTCCGAGGAGGGAGCTATGAGCTTCTTCTCTTCCGAATTCCAACCAATCCCAACAGGCCGCTTCCTAACAGAAGAAGCGTTGCCGGTTCGGGAACAACTGAATTACCTAAATTATAGGTTATTTCATCGTATCCAAACTGATCTGCATTTCCTGATAAAACGATTTTTCTTACATTCACCCCAGTCAAATCCGGCGTCATTGAATGCCAGATTCCCTGAGAAATATATGAAGAATATGTTCTAATCAAACTGTTTGCGCCATCATACATATTAAGGCTTAAACTATAGTTACTTGCCGTAACGAGCAGGGTAAAATAGGTAACGTCCTGGTCAAAAAGAAACGTCGAAGAAGAAGAGCTCCCACTATAAGCAACGACATTACCCGTATACCTCATCGGAGCAAAAGAATAGTTCCAAGAAGTCAACGCGATAGCATTTTCAAAGTTAATACCATCAGCGGCATACTGATTAGTAATAGCTTCATAACTGCCAAGCCCGTCAAAATTAATGACCGTCGGTAAGGCATAAGCCGCACTGCCAATTGCCAAAAACACTGTAACTAAAATTGATGCTAACACTTTCCTCATTTAAAACTCCTTTCCTTTGTTAAACTTTGGCGAATTTATTCAACCAACGTTATAAATAATAGGCTCGCTACGCTTGCGTCAAACTGCTCTCGCTTTTCGCTCGACCGTCAAACGCTCACTGCGTTCGCGTCAAACGTTCGCTTTGCTCACGTCAAACTGGCACTATCGTGCCGTCAAACAATTGCTTTAAGATATTCAGAACTTCCGCTTTACTATGTTTGACCATCGTTTGACTCTTCTTTTCTCAAAGAGGCTATTTCCTAAATACCATATATCTGTGATCATCTGCTGCCAAGCCGAAGGCGCGGCTTCTGTGATCATCTGCGTTAAACTTAATTACTTTTTTCTACGTATCCCAACCAATCCCAACAGGCCGCTTCCTAACAGAAGAAGCGTTGCCGGTTCGGGAACAACACAATCCTCACAGTTTCCGTCAACGCTGGCAAGCAAGTTCATATAATCACGTAAACAAGACACTTTAGCAAACTGCAAATAAACATCAAGGTTACAGGCATCATCTAAATTACCAAAAAGCATACGGTCGATTCGGCCTTCTAAGATATATGTGTAATAAGCATAAGCCGCGCCCGGCTCATAAGAAACCGGGTACTGCTTTTGAAATACGTCAAACTGCCCTAACACGTCGCCATCCTTAATCCGATACTCCATTTCCCAGCTCCACCCAACATAATGGTCAAACCACTCGTCAACGCTATAAAAGTCACGGCTAACAACGCTATTACCATGACCAAAATGGGTAAGGTCAGCGCCGAACTCAAATTCTCCGTCTCCGTCTAAATCTATAGCTAAATCGCCCCATCCACTGCTTTGGCTGTGCGACTGAACGATTGAAAAATAAAAGTAATCGTCATCATTGTCAAAGTACATTGCTTCAATGTCCCATGACTCAATTAAAGTCCCAGCCGGCGCGTAGGTCGCGTTATTTTCTTCATTATAATTAGCTGTACCGTTAGGCACCCAATCAGTAAATGGCGTAACGCCCCAGTCACTTAAATCGCCGTCTAACACGTAAGCTAACGCCGGCGTGCTGTTCAGCGCGAAAAGACACAAGAAAAGAAACACAGAAAATTTTAAAAGTTTGCTCATTAATCCCCTCCCTTTAGAATAAGTGATCATAAACGCTTCTTTGAAGCAACGAGTGACCACTAATTTTACCTATTTCACCTTAAAAAGAACCGTTCCTCAATTCTTTTAAGCAAGATACGTGCCAATGGACAAAATATTTACTAATATTTTAAGCGGAGTTAAGATACATTGACGATAGAAAAGGTCAAAGGCTCACTACGTTCGCGTCAAACTGGTCCGCCTCACGGCGCTGTTCATAGATGATCACAGACTTCGGCTAACGCCGAAAGCAGATGATCGCTGATTATATTTTTTCTTTGGTATAAACACCTGTTTGGATTCAAATATGATTTTATTTATGCCATTTAACATTGTTATAGATAACGGACCCCGACCTGTCCCTACCCTCTATTACCCTACACCCGAAACCCTGGACCCTATCCCCTAAATATGGACGGGCGGTTTGACAACCGTTTGACTTTTCACTCAATTACTCAATCACTCAATCACTCAATCACTTTCTATTACCCTACACCCTGAACCCGAAACCCTAGACCCTATCCAATTAATTTGTAAAATAAATCTAATGTGTAAAATAAACCGACAGGCTTTGTAGGTAGTTAAAGAATTGGATTAAAAATAAATTGAAATTTATAGAAATGAATAAAAATTGGTTGAAATTGGTTGTTTGGAGAGATGAAGCAGTCAAAGGCTCGCTGCGCTCGCGTCAAACACGCTTACGCGTGTCAAACTGCTCAGCCTTTCGGCGAGCGTCAAACAATTGTCACACTGGCTTGTCTACGACTAAGCCGTCAAATACTCACTGCGTTCGTGTCAAACGTTCGCTTTGCTCACGTCAAACTGGCACTAACGTGCCGTCAAACAATCGTTTCGATTCTCCAACAATGTTTGACAGTCCGCCAGCGGCGGGCGGTTTGACAGCCTCGTTCGAAGAACAGGCGGTTTGACAACCGTTTGACTCTTCTCTTCCAAAAAGGCTATTTCCTAAATATCATATATCTGTGATCATCTGCTTCCCGCGGTAGCGGGACTCTGTGATCATCTGCGAACAGCGCCGAAGGCGCGAATCACCCTACACCCTGAACCCTGAACCCTATACCCTATTTTTGCGAACAGCGCCACAGGCGCGAATGAGCTAAATTCTCATGCCTTAATATCGTATTTTTTGAGTAAATCGTAAAGCGTCGGACGCGTCACGCCAAGCATCTTTGCCGATAAAGAAACGTTACCTTCAGTTTCTTTTAACGCCCGTTCGATTAACTCTTTCTCTAACCCGGCCCGCGCCTCTTTTAAGGAAAACTTTTCTTTACCCGGCTTAGCCGCACTCTTTTGTGCAAACCCTAAATCGCCAGGACAAATAAACTCATCTTCAGCTAAAATAACCGCCCGTTTAACTTTGTTCTCCATTTCCCGGACGTTTCCCGGCCAGGCGTAACTGATAAGCGCAGACTTTGCGTCTTTAGAAAACCCTTTTATATCCAATATCGACGTTTCCTTTTTGAACTTACTTAAAAAGTAGTTAGCTAAAAGCAAAACGTCTTCACCCCGCTCGCGTAAGGGTGGAACTTCAATGTTTATAACGCTTAACCGGTAATAAAGGTCTTCACGAAACTCGCCTTTCTCTATCTTCTCGCTTAACTGACTGTTCGTCGCGGCAATAACCCGCACGTCAAGTTCAATTGAGGAGTTTGACCCGACACGCTCAATAACCCGTTCCTGCAAAAACCGTAACATCTTGACTTGCAGGCCTAAACTCATTTCGCCAATTTCATCTAAAAAAACCGTACCAAGGTTTGCCGCCTCAAGCTTACCTTTTCTTTGGGCGTGGGCGTCGGTAAAGGCGCCTCTTTCATGGCCGAACAACTCACTTTCCAGCAAGTTCTCCGGTATCGCGCCGCAATTAATAACCACAAACGGTTTGTCACGCCGCCCGCTTAAATGCTGTACCGACCGGGCAACCAACTCTTTACCGGTCCCGCTTTCGCCGGTAACAAGGACAGTTGCGTCGGTCGGCGCGACGCGGCGAACCATTTTAAAAACATCTTCCATCTTAGGTGACGCCCCGACCATATTACTAAACGCGGTTTGGCCGACAACTTTTTCGTTAAGACACTTGTTCTCCTGTTCTAACGCCTGAATATAAATCGCTCGTTTCAAAATAATTTTGAGTTCCGCCACTTCAACCGGCTTTAAATAAAAGTCAAAAGCGCCTTTACTTATCGCTTCTAAAGCAATATCTTTTGTATCGTTACTGCTTACCATAATGACTTTGATATCGGGACTCAAACTTTTAAGTTCTTCTAAGATCTCGATTCCTTCTTTAGAAAAAGAAGACACCCCGCTAAGGTTAACGTCAAGAGTCACGACCGCCGGTTTTTCTTCTACCGCCGCGCGAATCGCTTCATCTTTAGACGATGCCGTAACAACATCGTACTCATCTTCCAGCGCCCAGCGAAGCTGTTTTAGGACCCCAAGGTCATCATCAACCAACAATATTTTTGGCCGTTTTTCGTTCATTTTTTTATTCCATCTTGACACACAGGTGCCTACGGCACCGTCAAATGCTCGCTACGCTCGCGTCATACTGGTCCGCCTCACGGCGAGACCGTCAAACGTTCACTGCGTTCACGTCAAACAATTGTCACACTGGCTTGTCTACGACTAAGCCGTCAAATACTCACTGCGTTCGTGTCAAACGTTCGATTTGCTCACGTCAAACTGGCACTATCGTGCCGCCAAACAATCGTTTCGATTCTCCAACAATGTTTGACCACTGTTTGACAGCGACGTTCGAAGAACGAGCGGTTTGACTATCGTTTGACTCTTCTCCTAATCGCTATGAGCTATGCCTGCCCTCCGAGGAGGGAGCTATGAGCTTCTCCTCTTCCCTATCGGCGCGAAGCCTAATAACAAACGTTGTCCCTTCCCCTTCCCGGCTGATGGCCTGTATCGTTGCGCCATGCTTCTCAACTATCAGTTTACACTGATAAAGGCCGATTCCCATACCTTTTTCTTTTGTCGTGTTAAACGGTTTAAACAGTTTGTTTTCAATAAAGTCGCGGCTCATCCCGACGCCGGTATCGCTCACTTCAACCCGCGCGCCGCCGGATTCTTTAACTGCTGAAACTGTCACTTTACCTTTATTGTCTATCGCGTCTAAAGCGTTTAAAATCAAGTTGACTAACACCCGGTTCATGTAATAGGCGTCAACAAACACGACCAGGTCATCGTCAACCGCGACGTCAAGCGCGACCTCACTTAACCGGCCGGTCCCAATATCGCTTAACGCTTCTTCGATTAAAGATTTTGCTAAAACGCTTTTTATATCTAACGACACGTCCCCGCGAAGAGCGCGAAACTCGTTGACCAGCCGCCGCATTTTAGTGATCGTATGATCTATCGTGTAAAGCGCGTCTTTTTGAAACTCCGGGTTTGCGAACTTGTCTTTGTTAGACACAAGAAGCGACAAGTTATTAATATAATTTTTAACGTCATGAATAACAAAACTTGACAGCCGGTACACCGACTCTTTTTTTTCAGCTTCAAACAAAGCCTGGTTCGCCCAGCAGTTCAGGATAACACTTGACGCCTGTAAACTCAAAATTTTAAGCAGTTCAGCGTCAACAAACCGTTTCTTTGGATTGTTAAACCCAACAAGGCCGATAACCTTTCTGTCGCCGTACAAGGGAGAAACGTGACTGACACCAAACTCATCAAAAAAAGCCCGCGCTTTCGGCGCGTCCGCGGCCGCGTTCGTTACTTCTTCAACCGAAAAAACGCCGCCGCGCCTTAACATCCAGTCCATAACTTCGGTTTCACAAGGCGCGCCTTTTTCAAACAACTCGATTTTAACGTTTGACACTTTAACAATTTGTTTTACCGCAACAGCCACATTATTTTTTAGCTGTTCAATGTCGGTAACTAAAGAAACTTTATAAGTAAACTCTTCCCAGATTTTTTGCCAGTCATACTTTTGGCGCGTAAAGTTTTTTAACATTACCCGCGCAAGGCGTTCTTTAATTGAACCGGAAAAAATAAGCACAATAAAAGCGAAACAAACAACGACCGTCGCAAAAAACGAAGCAAAAGTCTTTAAGTTCCATCCAAACACGTGAAACAACTTTATTAACGCGCCAACCAAAAACAAGTACCCGCCGACAAGAAACAGCGTCACCGACGTATGTACCGCGGAAGACTCTTTCACTTTTGAGACGTCAAACCCCTGTTTCACCGCCGGCCCTAAAATCAGCGCCCCAACCGTAACCCCTAACGAAGCGAAAGTTACCAAGGTCAGGTTAAGACTTGAAACCATAACCGCCTGGGCCGCGATAAGAATCGACGGGCCCAAGAAAAAGAACGAACTGACAAACAAAAGTTTGGTTGGTTTTTGGTTGTTGTAATAGAACCCTCGTTCCAGGTTCGATATCGAAAGAGTCAGGCTAAACACCAGCACAACACAAAAGTAACGAGCCAGCACAGAAAGGTCGGATGCGGTTATTGTTTTAGCGTCACACAACCCAGACACCAAAAAAAACGGTTTTATCCACCAGACAACAAAAAACGCGATAGTAACAACCGCGAAAAACGGCGACAAGATTGTCCGGCTCAAATTGTATGACCGCGCCGGAAGAAGAAGCATACTTAAAACCAGCCAGAACAAAGGTAACAGACAAAGCGACGCGCCAAAGATAAACGGCCCGGCCTCAACCCGGTTAATAACCAAAAACTTTGCCGCCTCAACAACCGAAAAGCTCAGCAACGAAAAAGCGGCAAGCAGGTTGTAGATGTGCCGCTTAAAAATAAGCCGTCCCGCCAAAACCAAAAGCAGGCCAACGTTAAAGATAGTAACAACAGAAAATATTAAGTTACAGGACATAATTAGCTCATAGCTCATAGCTCATGGCTCATGGCTCATGGCTCATGGCTCATAATTTATTGTACTGTCTTCAAGTCAAGTTGACAATATTTGAAAACCGTTGTCGTAAAAAAGAGCGTCGAGATTTAAAAACATCAATAGGGATCGCACCTGATTCTATGATGCCAAAATGCGCTCTTTGAAAAT
>JAQTSA010000033.1 GCA_028711575.1 Candidatus Omnitrophota bacterium
AGAGGCTATGGAGAAAAAAATTGATAAAATATTCAAAAAACTCCACTCTTCTGAGTAACAACTATTATGAGTCAACGAAAATCATCTTTATACTATTGGGTAACATTTTCTAATGAGGCAACTGGCAGCTAGCCTCGGCTAATAGCCTCCGATAAGTCAAATTTACCTTCATAAATAGCCTTACCGGTAATAACCCCATAAATCTGAGGCAGCTGAGATTTAACTAATTTCAAATCATCGAGGCTAGATACCCCCCCAGAAAGAATAAAATTTACGTCAGGATAAGCGAAAAATTCTTTGGCTTGCTCTAAATTCGGGCCAGTCAGAGTGCCATCCCGAGAAATATCAGTATAAATTATCCATTTTATACCTCGACGCCACAAATATCGTATAAAATCGGCCCCTTTTAGATCAGTTTGCTCTTTCCAGCCGCTGACTGCTAGATTGGAGTTTAAAACGTCAACGCCAACCGCGATTCTGTCGGGATCGACATTTGCCAAAAGTTCAGTTAAAAAAAGGTCGTCTTTTGCTTTTGTCCCAATTATCAGCCGTTTAACACCCAATCCAAGGAGCCGCTGACAAGTAACAATATCCCGGATCCCCCCGCCCAACTCAACATCAATATCTACCTTTTTAATGATTTCCTTAATAACACCAATATGATCTCCCTCGCCAAAAGCTGCCGATAAATCAACCAAATGAAGCAATTTCGCCCCGGCAGCTTTCCATTTTAAAGCTATCTCAAGGGGCGAGTCACTATAAACAGTTGTTTTTTCAGGATCACCTTTAACCAGACGAACAACTTTACCTTTATATAAATCAATAGCGGGAATTATTAACATAAATTTAAAAAATTATTTAAAACCTTCAATCCTTCACTTTGGCTTTTTTCAGGATGAAACTGTATACCCCAAACATTGTCTTGGTTTAGGGAAGAAACAAATTTTACCCCATAATCAGTTGTCGTAAGAATAACTTCCGAACAATCCGGCTGACAATAAAAAGAATGAGCAAAATAAAAAAAAGTTTTATCTTTAATACCTTTGAAGAGTTGTCGTTTTTTAGCCAAGCCTTCTTTTCTGGCTTGATTCCACCCCATATGGGGAACAGCTAACCGCCCGTTGAACCGCTTGACCCGCCCCTTAATTGCCGCCAACCCCAAGACTCCCGGCGCTTCTTCACTCTCACTGAATAAAAGCTGCATCCCAACACAAATCCCAAAAAAAGGAGTTCCTTCTTTTATCTTTTCCTGAATTAGAGTAAAAAGTTTCCTTTTTTTTAATTCTTTTACTGACTTACCAAAATGGCCTACTCCAGGCAGAATTATTTTAGAAGCACGGCCGATTTTGTCAGGAGAATCAGTTATCAGGCAATCGTTTCGAAAAAGAGCCACAGCTTTATTGACACTGCATAAATTCCCCATACCATAATCAACTATCGCAATCATTTTCTATCCTTAAACTTATCTTTTGTTTAGATTTATCAGTCAATAATACCTTTTGTCGAAGGGACACCTTGTCTTCTTTTATCGATAAGAGTTGCCTGATCAAGCGATTTTCCCATAGCTTTGAATAAAGCTTCCAAAATATGATGAAGATCGCCTTGGCTGGACTTAATAACATAAACCATGCTTATCCCGCAATGTTGAAGGAAAGATTCTAAAAATTCCTCGGCATGCGTAAACGTAAATTCTGTATCATCAAATCTTTTCCCCTTTGTCAATTCAGTTATTGAAAGATTAGCATTATTTTCAAACACCCCGTGGAGAGAAGGCCTCCCGCTGATATCAACGCTTACCTCAACCAAAACCTTATCCATCACCAAGGAAAAATCTCCGTAACGATTTATGCCTTCCTTACCGGCCAACGCTTCCTTAAAAGCTTTACCAACAGCAATACCAATATCTTCAATTAAATGATGCTGTAAATCACCGCTTGCTTTTATTTTTAAATCAAACAACCCATGAAAAGCAAATAATGTCAAAAGATGATTCAACGGTTCAATCCCGGTTGTTATTTCAGTTTTTCCAACACCATCAAGGCTTAAAGACCCGATTATTTCTACTTCATTGGTTTTTCTTTTAATTTCCACCTGTCGCATATTGTTTTCTCCCTTTACAGAAACATTTTTCAAACTAAACGTTTTTTAACACTTTCCAAATGTTTAGTCATACCTTCAAGCGAAGCTATTACTTCTAAGACCGCGGCTTCTTCCTGCAAGGCTTTTTTCGTATAGCTTATAATATGCATTTCTTTTAAAAATTCCCGAACCGATAATCCAGAAAAAAACCGGGCAGTACCGCCGGTGGGAAGGACATGACTTGGCCCGGCAGTATAATCACCCAAAGCAACCGGCGTATTCTCTCCCAAAAAAACAGCGCTGGCATTACGTATTTTTTTCAGCAAAGAAGCCGGTTTCTTAGTAAGGATCTCAAGATGTTCCGGAGCAAGCCGATTAACTACTTCACAGCCTTCTTCCAGATTCTTGACCCGCAACGCAAAACCAGATAATTTTTTCGTTCTCAAATCACGAATAAGTTTACGGGAATTAGTGACAACTATGCCCACACCATTGTGATGTTCCATTTGAGATTCCAAGTCAGCGATAATATAGTCGCGGTTGCTTCCTTTTGAAGCAAGAATAACAACTTCCGAAGGCCCAGCCAACATATCAATGTCAACCTCACCAAATAACTGACGTTTACATTCGGTCACATATTCATTTCCCGGACCGACTATTTTATCAACCTTAGGAATGGTTTTTGTCCCACAGCCTAAAGCGGCGATTGCTTGAGCTCCGCCAATACAATAAATTTCCTTGATCTTAAGAAGCGATGCTATTGCCAAAATAAAAGGGTTGATCGATTTGTTTTTGTCAGGCGGAGAAACCAATACTATTTCTTTGACACCGGCAACTAAAGCCGGAATGACGCTCATATATACTGAAGATACTAACGGAGCCGTTCCGGCCGGGACATATACACCAACACGCTCTAAAGGAACAAAGCGATTAATAAGGACTTTGCCATTAGCTTCACGAAAGCGCTGCTGTTTGGGCATTTGTTGTTTATAAAATTTTGTAACATTATCAATCGCTATCTTAAAAGATGAAATTAACGTAGAGTTAAGCTCATTAAACGAAGCACTGACTTGAGATTCACTGACCCGAAGGTCTTTTGCCGTCAATTTTACTTTATCGAATTTTTTAGTATATTCGATTATAGCCTCATCACCGGTTTCCCGGACATCTTTGAGTATTTTTGCTACTCGTTCCTGGACATTATTCCGGCGCAACCTATTTTTAACAATCAACTTTTCCAGATTATCAATATTCCTAGCCACTCTCATATTCAAACCGCCTTTATTGATTCAAAAAATCGTTAATCATTTTTATTAGTTCAGTTTGGAAATTTTTATCCGGTTTTGCCAAGAATACGCCCTGAACCAAAGTATCGCGCCCCCCGCCTTTCAAGGAAAGCCGACTGCCGCAAGCGGCAATAAATTTCTTGCAGCTGAATCCTTTTTTTACAATTTCTTCAGTCACCGAAAGGACAAAAACGTCTTTACCGTCAACGCAAGAGTATAAAAAAACAATAGTTTGAGGTTCTTTTTTTCCCAGGAGGTCTGACAAGTAAAGCAATTCAGGATATTTTTTCCCATCACACCTATAAACTAAAAATAAATTATCCCCTATCGATTGGCTTTGCTCAATAATTTCACTAACCGACTGAGAGAGAAGTTTTCTATTCAATCTCTCGTTATTCTCTTTTTCTTTTTTATAATCGTCTAAAATTTTGTTCAAACAGGAAACGGTATCCGAGCCGCTGGATTTAAGTACTCGGTTAATCTCTTCCAATTCATTTTTTGTTTTAGAAAAATGGTCATACGCCGCCCGGCCGACCACAGCTTCAATTCTTCTCACCCCGCTGCTGATTGAAGATTCATCGACTATTATAAAAAGGCCAACTTCGGCGGTTGAATTAAGATGCGTACCGCCACAGAGCTCCTTGCTGCAATCGGCAATAGAAACCATCCTGACCGAATCAGAATACTTTTCCTTAAAAAAAGCTAAGGCTCCCTGACTTTTAGCTTGTTCTAAAGTTAAAGTAGTTTTTTCTACGGCTAAAGGATTCAAAATTAAAGCGTTAACAGTTTTTTCAATTTTGTTTAATTCCAGCTGAGTCAATCCTTTAAAATGAGTAAAGTCAAACCGCAGCCGGTCGACATCAACTAACGAACCCTGCTGAACGACATGGGCGCCTAAACTTTCACGTAATGCCGCTTGAAGCAAATGGGTCGCGGTATGGGCTCTGGCTAACGCTTGACGCCGATTACGGTCAATAACGGCAGAAACCGGACCCTTCGATATTTTACCAGAAGTGACTATCCCCTTGTGAAAATAGGCATCAGCGACTTTTAAAACCGATACAACCTGAAACTTACCGGTTGATGTTGATATCTCTCCAGTATCAGTGCGTTGTCCTCCGCCTTCAGCGTAAAAAGGGGTTTTATCAAGGATAACAGTCGCTGCTGCTTTCTCAGAGACAGATTCAACTTCTTTTTCCGACTCAAATATCCTTATAATTTCAGCCTCAGCGCTAAACTCATCGTATCCGACAAACTCGGTCTTCTCGCTTAAGACCAAAGAATCCTTTTTGAATATCGTTTCGTCAAACATACTTTTACTGCGTGATCGATTCCGCTGTTCGGCCAAAAGGTCGCCAAACCCCTTTTCATCTACTAAAAAACCGTTTTTTTCGGCAATATCTTTGCTGAGCTCTAAAGAAAAGCCATAAGTGTCATGCAATTTAAATAATTCACTGGCTTCAATGACTTTTTTTTGATTCTTTTTAAGACGATTTATCTGTTCAATTAAATACGATTTACCTTCGTCATAGATAGAAAGAAACTGTTCTTCTTCAGCTTTAATAACTTTAGAAATAACATCCTTTTTTTCCTTGATCTCCGAGTATACATGACCCATAAAATCGACAAATGAGTCAACCAAACTATAAAGTAAAGGTTTAGAATAATTAAGCTGTTTGGCCATAACTAAGGCCCGGCGAATAATTTTTCTTACAACATAACCTCTTTCTTCATTGGAAGGATAAACTCCATCGGCAATAGAAAAAGTCGCGGCCCGGGCGTGATCGACAATCGCGTTAATTTTGCCGGCAAAAGCATGGTCATTGCCATCAATTTTCAGTTTTTCTTTAACTTTATCAACCACCGGAGCCAAAATATCTATTTCATAGTTAGAATATTTACCCTGCAAAACAGAAGCCATCCGCTCAAGGCCCATACCGGTATCAATATTTTTTTGGGGTAGAGGCTCGAGTTTATTTTCACCAACGCGGTTAAACTGTGTAAAAACAAGGTTCCATATTTCAACAAACCGGCCGCAATCACAAGCCGGAGAACACTCTTCTTTTTGACAGCCCTTATCTTTTCCCCGGTCATAAAATATTTCCGAACATGGTCCACAAGGACCATCGGGACCTAGTGAAGGCGCTCGTGCCGGCCAGAAATTACTTTCCTCGCCAAGACGCACAATCCGTCGCGGCAAAATTCCTATTTTTTTTAACCATATTTCATAAGCCTCATCGTCATCCTTATAAACCGACACCCAAAGAAAATCTTTATCGATTTTTAGTTCTTCGGTTAAAAACTCCCAAGCCAAGACAATCGCTTGCTCTTTAAAATAATCGCCAAAAGAAAAGTTGCCGAGCATTTCAAAAAAAGTGTGATGAAAGGGAGTTTTACCAACCTCTTCAATGTCGCCGGTTCTCAAACACTTTTGATGAGAAGTAGCCCGGTCAGTATCGTTTTTTTCTCCTAGAAAGTAGGGTTTAAACTGGTTCATTCCGGCCGAAGTAAAAAGAACCGTAGGGTCGTCAGGAACCAGGCTATCAGAAGCAAACAACTTATGCCCTTTTCTCTGGAAAAACTCTATATACTTAGTTCGTATAACATCGGTTTTCATTTTTCTTTTAAACCTCTCTGTTCTCTGTAAAAAACCCCTTTTTCATTTAAAACCTGTTGGATATCAGAATAAACAAAACCTCGGCCCAACAAAAACCTTACTATCTTCTGATAGCGATTCGGGTCTCGATACCGGCCAATTGTTTTATCCACCAAGTCCGACAATCCCAGACGAAAATCACCATGAGCAGTCATTGCCGCTTGGATTATTTCCGGAGAAACCTTAAATTTCCTTAAATTGGCAACGATTTTCCTCGGTCCCCAACCCTTGTTATCAGCTGAGGCAACGAAAAGCAACGCGAACTCATTATCATCAAGAAACCGTTTCTCCTGCAAAAAACTTAAAACACTTTGAACGATACTTTGCGGATACTCTCTTTTCTTTAACCGGGAAACTATTTCAGCAATACTTCTCGGCCGGTATTTTAAAAGCAAAAAGGCATATTGCAATGCCTTTTTATACAAATCAGGATCAACCGTTTTATTTTGATCCTTTAACGACATAATATCCGCGTTTTGCTTTTATTAAACAGTTCCCCTTAACTTCCGCCGAAACCGAAGCGAAATCTTCTTTATTTTTTATCGGTTTATTCTCTAATTTCAATATCTGATCCCCGACTTTTAATCCGCTTAACCCAGCCAATGAATTCGGTTCAAGATAAATAACAACCACGCCCTGATCATTTTTTAGATTAAAGCTTTCCTGATGTTGCTGACTGATATTGTCAACAATCATTCCCCGAAAAGAAACCCGAGGATCAGCATTGCCATCTTCGCTTTCTTTTGTCTGTTTCCCGATTTTCACTGTCAAATCGAGAGTTTTTCCTTCACGAATTATCGAAGCGCTAACCTGGCTGCCAACTTCAGAAGATGAGACCCTGCGTATAAAATCCTTAGCCGTCACGACCAATTTATTGGCGAACGAAACGACAAGATCGCCCTCCTTAAAACCGCTTTCCTCAGCCGGAGAATCTTTCAAAACCCGAACAACAACCACACCTTCTTTCTCTTTTAAACCGAAATAGTTACGTAAATCATCATTCAAATCCTGGATACTGACGCCCAGCCACCCATAATATATTTTTTCCCCCTTAATCAACTTTTTTATTATTTCTTTTGCTTTGTTCACCGGTATAGCAAAACCCAAACCTTGATACCCCCCGGAAGTAGTAATAATAGCAGTATTTATCCCGATTACATCGCCGTCTAAATCTACTAATGGGCCGCCGCTGTTTCCGGGATTAATCGCGGCATCAGTTTGTATCAAGTCATCATAAGTACGCTGCCGCCTTCCCAATGCCGGGAGGTAACGATGCAAAGCGCTTACCACGCCGACAGTAGCTGATGGTTCAGGATTATCAATCGCAAAACCAAAAGGATTTCCAATAGCCATAACCCAAGACCCGATCTTCAGATTACTGGAATCACCCAGCTTGGCAAAGGGAAGATTGTCAGCCTCAATTTTAATAACTGCTAAATCATTCAAGGGATCGACGCCTTGGATTTCAGCCTTAAATTCCCGGCCGTCAGCCAACTTAACAAAAACTTCAGTAGCGCCGGTAATCACATGCTCGTTAGTTAAAATATATCCGTCTTTAGTAATAATCACACCGCTGCCCAACCCCATTCGGCGATATTCCCGTTGAGGATACTCGCCAAAGAATTCTTCAAAAAACCGCTGAAAAATATCTTCATCCTGGCCAGCAGGCAAATTCAAACCAAGGCCAGAACGGGTTTTAGATTTGACAATACTGCTGATAGAGACCACCGCTTTACCGGCATCTTCAGCGACAGCAATTGTATACTTTTCAATATCAAGATGACTCTGGGAATAGGCGCTAACACTGAAAAAAATTCCCAAAAGCGCTATCAAAAAACCCAATCGCATTTTTCTACTCCTTTTCAACCTTAGGGTAAATTATTATTTTCAAATCTTCTTCAATAGCAAGTCTCAACGGTTTATCTTCCTTCAAAATACTGCGCAACTGTTCTTTGCCTTGAGCAAGGTTTTTATCTTTATAGGAAAACCAGCTGCCGGCCTTTTTTATGACCTCAGATTCGACTGCAGCATCAATCAAGGCGCCGACTTTGGAAACACCCTCATCATAAAGGATTTCAAAGATAGCTTCCTTAAACGGCGGAGCGACTTTGTTTTTAACAACTTTCGCTCTAACTCTGGTGCCGACAATCCCTTCTGGGCCGGTAATTGTTGCTATTTTACGTAAATCAATTCTAACCGATGAATAGAATTTAAGCGCCCGTCCGCCAGGCGTAACTTCCGGCGAACCAAACATAACCCCAACTTTTTCCCGTATCTGATTAATAAACACAACACTTGTTTTGGATTTACTTATCGCCGCGGTCAGTTTTCTTAAAGCCTGACTCATCAGCCTTGCCTGAAGAGCTATTTGAGAATCCCCCATCTGGCCTTCAATTTCAGCCCGGGGTACTAAAGCGGCAACCGAATCAATAACAACCATATCAACAGCATTTGAACGAACTAAAGCTTCAACTATTTCCAAAGCCTGTTCACCGGTATCAGGCTGAGAGATTAAAAGCTCGTCCAAATTAACTCCAATAAGTTTGGCATAGCTTGGGTCAAAAGCATGTTCAGCATCAATGAAAGCCGCGACGCCTTTTACTTTCTGAGCTTCGGCGATAATACTTAAAGTTAAAGTAGTTTTTCCGCTTGATTCCGGGCCATAGAGTTCAACCACTCGGCCTCTCGGCAACCCACCGATCCCTAGGCCTTTATCTAAAGAAATTATTCCGGTAGGAATAGATTCCACATCAAGTTTGGCGTCCTCTCCTAAACGCATAATCGCCCCTTTACCAAACTGTTTTTCGATTTGAGCTAATGCCAAATCCAAAGCTTTCGCGCGATTGTCAGTAACAACTTTCTCTTTAGCCATAAAAGACCTCCTCTAGGTATTAAATTTTTATTTTACGCTGTATAGATTACGCTTTTAAAGGGATGGCCGGACTACTAACTTTACGGAAGATTTTTAAAAGACGTAGTCACCTATATTTACCTCGTGCGCATTTTAAATTATACTCTTTGCGAAATAGACTGTCAAACAGATTCCAACTCAAAAAAACTAATGCTATCAGCGATTTTAGAACTTATGTTCAGTTTTATTTATGATTTTCGTTATATTACTTTTATGGCGAATAAGCACTAAAACAAACAACAATATAGTAAGAAGTTTGAATTCCCAGGAAACCTTAAAAACGAAAGAGAATATTGGTAACGCTAAAGCCGCCGACAATGAAGCAAGCGAAACCATCTTTGTCGAAAAATAGATAAGATTCCAAATTAAAACCGAAACAACGATTACCAAAAAAAAGTTGGCAAAAATCATCGCTAAAGCGACAACTGCGCCTAAACTCGTCGATACACCTTTACCGCCCTTAAATTTAAGAAATACCGGCCAATTGTGGCCAATAACAGCAATAATTGCCGCTGATATATACAGCAACACCGCCGCCTCAGGAACAAAGGCCTTGACCAAAAAAGGAGCGATAAACCCTTTCAAAAAATCAACAGCAAAAACCGATATGCCCCATTTTCTCCCTAAAACTCTAGTTACATTGGTGGCTCCAATATTACCGGAACCACGCTGGCGGATATCACTGCCGTCGACCAATCGCGAGCATATTAATCCGACTGGGATACTGGCAAGAAGATAGACCGCTATAAACAAAAAAATAACACTCATTGTTACCCCTTATTACCTAAACAAGACAATGATAATCGATTACTGACGAGTTCTCAAAACTTCTCCGTCATAAGGACAATATTCCACGTCTGATTTAAATTTTCGGCCGCATACCGGGCAAAACTTTGTTTTATCGACTTGATGCCCGATTAAGGCTCCCGAAAGAGCTCCTACACCGGCACCAATTGCCGCGCCTTCAGCGGTACTTCCAGACTGATGGCCAATTATCGCGCCTAACCCGCCGCCGACAACTGCTCCGGCACCAGCACCCTGTTGAGTAGTTGTTAAACATCCGGTTAAAACCATCGCCGCAAAGACTGAAACGACCAAAAGTTTCTTCATTTGACACCTCCCTTTTAAACATTCCTATTAACAAGATTCCAGCCAAGACTCTCCAATCAAGACTCATCAATCAATATCAATAACTGATACCGCCGATTACTCCAGCATACCAATCCTGGTATAAGGCCACCAGAGAAAAATAGCCTTACCAATGATCTCATTTTCGTCAGCAAACCCCCAGAACCGGCTATCTTGAGAATTAACACTATTATCTCCCAGAAAAAAATATTTTTTATCAGGAACAGTGACCGAATACCCCTGACGTCCATAGATACCCTGATTAGTATAATAAGGTGTCGCCATCCGCGGATCAACAATTTGACGGCCATTAATAACAAGGTTCCCGTTGACTATTTCAATTTTATCACCTGGCAAACCAATCAATCTTTTCACAAAGCGTTTCTTTTGAAACAACCCTTTCTTCGCCTCATCGGGAGGTATAAAAACAACTATATCACCTCGTTCCATTTTAGAAAAGCCCTTAAATCTATAATTGGTAAACGGTATTTGTGGGCCATAACTCAATTTACTGACAAAAATTTTATCTCCCGGCATTAAAGTCGGCACCATCGATGTAGTCGGAATTTTGTAAATCTGAAAGAAAAAAGTACGGACAAAAATAGCAAGAACGCCGGCAACGATTAAAGCATCCAGCCACTCCCTTACCGCGGTCTGTTTTCTGATTTGAGTTATTTCTTCTTTAAACAAGTCAGTTAGTAAATAGAGATTCAGCCAAAATATCTTTTCTTTTTCTCCGCCTTTTAAGTTATCTCGCTCGATTTCGGAAACCGCTATTTTGTCGCGATAGTTTTTAGTTGGTTGCGACAACTTTTCCTCTAAAGGCCATTGACCGTAAACTTTCAAGAGTTTTTCGTAAAGCCTAAGATCAGCCAATTTTTTGTTAAAAATATCAGCGATTTCGTTCTTCTCTTTTCGCCTCAGAGAAGAAATGTCCAGCCGGTCAATAAAAGCTTTGTCGTCTTTTTCCAATTCTAAGTAAAAAGGATTGTTTTTCCCGGTTCGTATTTTAGCGATCAAAGCGCTGAAATCTTTAAAATCCTTATGGGAAAATTGGGCTGAAGATTTGTACTTTATTTTTTCTTTATTCTGCATTTTTTTCCTTTCTTACTCTAAACTATATTTTTAGGACTTGCAAAAAAGCTTCCTGAGGTACAGTTACATTTCCCAATTGTTTCATTTTCTTTTTACCTTTTTTCTGTTTTTCCCAAAGCTTACGTTTCCGGCTGATATCACCGCCATAACATTTCGCGGTAACATTTTTCTTCATTGGTCCGATTTTTTCAGCCGCGATAATCCTTGCGCCAATACCAGCCTGAATGCTTACTTCAAACATTTGCCGAGGAATAAGTTCTTTGAGTTTAGAGACCACAGCCCTTGCTTTAATCTGCGCCTTATCTTTATGAACAAGCAAAGAAAAAGCTTCAACCGGTTTTTTATTAAAAAAGATATCGACTTTTACAATTTCAGTTTCTCTATAACCCAACAACTCATAATCAAAAGAAGCGTAACCCCGGGAAACCGATTTTAGTTTATCATAAAAATCAGCGACGATCTCGCTTAACGGCAATTCAAAAATTAAATTTAGCCGGTCTTTGCCTAAATAATCCATTTTTATAAACTGACCTCGGCGTGACTTAGCCAACTCGCATATCGGATCCATTCCTTCCTGAGGCGTCACAATCGAAGCTTGGACAAACGGTTCATACATCTTTTCTATATTACTAAGATCAGGAAGTTTATGCGGACTTTCAACAAAAATCGTCTGATTTTGTTTATCGAGAATTTTGTATTTAACATTTGGAGCTGTTAAAATCAGGTCTAATCCGTGTTCCCGCTCCAGGCGTTCCTGAACAATTTCCATATGTAACAGCCCTAAAAAACCACAACGATACCCGTAGCCTAAACTGCCAAGGTTATCCGGTTCATAAACAAAAGACGGATCCGATAACCGCAGTTTTTCAATCGCCTCTCTCAACAAGGGATGATCTTTCGGCGCTGAAGGGAATATTCCACAAAACACCATTGGCGACATTTTCGTATAACTGGGCAACGGGATTTCTGTCGGCTGTTTTGTTAGAGTTATCGTATCCCCGACATCGATCTCTTCCGGGTTCTTAATGTTACAGCAAATATAGCCTACTTCACCGCAAGATAAAGACTCTCCTCTTTCAGCATGAGGCAAGAAAACCCCGACTTCTTCGACCTTATAATTTTTTTTCTGATACATCAAAAGGATCATGTCGCCCAGCGAAAGCTTACCGTCAAACACTCTGAGAAAAAGGATTACACCCTTGTAAGAATCGTACATCGAGTCAAAAAGGACAGCTTTTAAAGTTTTATTATGGTTATCCGGCGGCGAAGGAATTTCTTTGATTATCCGCTCTAAAACCGCGGCTACGCCCAATCCCTCTTTGGCCGATATAGACGATACCTCTTTTTCTTTAAAACCAAATATGTCCTCTAATTGACCAAGAGTTCTTTCTATATCAGCCCCGGGCAAGTCAACCTTGTTAATAACCGGTATGATATAAAGATTATTATTCAAAGCCAAATGAAAGTTCGCGACAGTTTGAGCTTCTATACCTTGAGAGGCATCGACCAGCAAAAGAGCTCCTTCACAGGCTTTAAGCGATTTTTCAACCTCATAAGCGAAATCAACATGTCCTGGGGTATCAATCAGGTTAAGGACATAATCCTGGCCTTGATATTTATAACTTAACCGGACCGCTTTTGCCTTAATAGTAATTCCTCTTTCTTTTTCTAATTCCATACTATCAAGGGTTTGTTCAGAAATTTTCCTGGCATCAAAAAGGGATGATTGCTCTAAAAATCTATCAGCCAAGGTGGATTTCCCATGGTCAATATGGGCAATAATACAAAAATTTCTAATTATATCAAATCTACTCATTTTTAATGTACTCAGCTAAGGTTGAAACAACTTGGCCAATAGTTAAATTAGTCGTATCGACATATTGAGCGTCATCGGCGATTTTTAAAGGACCAACCGCCCGGTTTTTATCGGAATAATCCCGATTCGCCAAATCATCTAATACTTCCTGGTAATCAATTGTAAGACCTTTTTTAAGCAGTTCTTCGTAACGGCGCCGGGCCCTCAAAGACGTATCGGCATCGAGATAAAATTTAAATTCAGCGTTAGGAAAAACTACCGTTGTAATATCCCGGCCTTCAACGACATAATCCTTATTCACAGCTATCTTACGCTGTAAATCAACCATAACTGAACGGACTTGGGGATGCTTTACAACTGCCGAGATATTCTTATCGATCTTTGGTGTTCGAATCTTATCAGTAACGTTTATTTCGTTGAGGATAACTTGATTTTCTAAAAACCCTATCGTTATATTTTCGGCTGCCAAAACCAATGGTTCTGACTTTGTTAAATCTAAGTTATTCTCTAAAGCATAAAAAGTCAAAGCCCGATAAGTTGCTCCGGTATCAAGATAGCCGATCCCTAACCGTTGAGCTAAAAGTTTAGCAATTGTAGTTTTACCGGAACCGGCTGGCCCATCTATAGCTATTATCATTTCGCGCTCGTAAAATTGTTAGTTTGTATCTGGTTTTGTTTCTTATTGATTTGTTCCAACAGACGAATCAACCCTTCACGGTCAGAATTGTTAATATTTTTTTCAAAAAGAGCGATTATTCTTTTAAACTCATTTATATTATTTTTTAAATTTTTTTTATTAGCTAAAAATATTTCCGCCCATACGCTTGGCGGAGAGTTCGATATCCTGGTCAAATCTCTAATGCTCCTGGGCGCATATTGAGCGTACTCCTTAGGAACAAATTCAGTCAAAGCAAATGACAGTAGATGAGGAAAATGACTTAAGGCGCAAAATATTTCATCGTGCCGGTCTGAATCCATAAATATTACCCGACAGCCAAGACTTTCCCAAAGGGCTTTAATTTCAATGGTCGCTTTTTTAGACTTAGAAGCGGTAATCACGCATAAGGCGCCTTTATACAAATCGGGATTACTAAACCGCGGCCCGCTTTTTTCACTGCCGACTAAAGGATGGCAAGGAACAAAACAATTCGTTCCCGGCAAAATCAGTTTGGCCTTCTTTTCTATTTCAGCTTTAGTGCTCCCAATATCAAAGACCAGCGCCCCAGGCTTAAGATATGGTTTTATTACCTTAAGATACTCAACGATTCTTTCAACCGGTAAAGCTAAAACCACGATATCAGAATCTAAAACCACCGACTTTATATCGAGAGAAACTTCATCAACTATCGCGAGTTTCGATAACAATTTTAAACTTTTTTGGCTTCTGGCGAAACCTGATATCCTTAACTCAGGGTATTTTTTTTTAAGGGCGCCGGCCAAAGACCCGCCCATAAACCCAACACCAATTATTGCTATTTTTTTATTAAACATCACAGCTCTCTATCCACACTTTTAGCGACTACTGAAGATTTTTTCATTAGCCAATCAAATTTTTCCGGATATAGCTGTTGAGAACCATCGCTTAAAGCTTCTTTAGGATTAGGATGAACTTCAATAAACAAACCGTCAGAGCCGCAAGCGACTGCCGCCCGGCTCAATGGTTCAACCAAATCCCATTTGCCGCAAGCATGCGAAGGATCAACTATCACCGGAAGATGAGACAACTTTTTTATCGAAACCACCGCGCTTAAGTCAAGAGTGTTTCGGGTAAAACTTTCAAAAGTCCTGATACCACGTTCACATAATATCACATTGAAATTGCCTTCCGACAAAATATATTCAGCACTCATTAGCCACTCAATGATCGTCGCGCTTAATCCCCGCTTGAGAATAACCGGTTTTTTAGTTTGGCCGACCTCTTTCAGCAAATTAAAATTTTGCATATTTCGCGCGCCAACTTGAAAGATATCAGTATATCTTGCCACCAACTCCACGTCACGAGTATCCATAACTTCAGTAACAGTTGGAATAGAAAACTTCAGAGAAGCTTCTTTTAGAAGTTCTAACCCTTTTAACCCTAACCCCTGGAATTTGTAGGGAGAAGTCCTTGGCTTATAGGCCCCGCCGCGCAATACTGAAGCTCCGCTTTTCTTGATTTTTTCGGCAACTTCAAAAAGCTGTTCTTTAGACTCAATCGAACAAGGACCAGCTATTACTATTACCTTTTTCCCGCCAAACGATACTTTATCCGAAATCTTAACGATACTATCTTGGGGCTTAAATTCGCGAGAAACAAGTTTATACGGCGCAAGAACCGGCATAACCCGCTCAACCCCCGGGAAAATATCTAACGGCTGATTCCGGATCACGTCTTCCGAACCGATTAAACCGAGGATCGTGCGTTCCTGACCTTTAGAGATCATAGTTTTTAAACCAAGCTTTTCGGCTTTATCGACAACTGCTTCGATTTCTAAAGAAGTAGCATTCTTGTTAAACACTATTATCATAATTTATCCTGTTTTAAAAAATCAGCTAAAATTTTTACAAACTTCTTATTTTCTTTGGGCAAACCTACTGTAACCCGGATAAATGTATCCAACCCCCATCCCTTCAAAGAGCGGACAATTATCCCGTTTTTAAGCATAAAGGCATCCAGCAACGCCGTATCCCGGCCAAAATCAATTAAGACAAAATTAGTCGCGCTTTCAATATATTTAACGCCTAGTTTCGTCAATTGATCATAAAAATACTTTTTTTCTTTATTAGTAAATTCGATTACTCGTTTAAGATAAGCCTTTTCGTTTAAAGCAGCGACAGCCGCGACTTGAGAAAAACGGTTAACATTAAACGGCTCCCGAACCTTATTAAGATTCGCTATTATTTCTGAATCAGCGACACCATAACCGATACGCAACCCGGCTAAACCATAAGCTTTAGAAAAGGTTCGGGAAAAAATAATATTCTTATAAGTTTTAAGAAATTGCGCGGTTTTTGGAAAATCAGCAGGAGCAAACTCAAAATAGGCTTCATCAAGAAAAATTAAAACATCTTTATTGATTTTTTTTAAAAATTCCAGCATTTTTTTTTGGTTAACATACGTACCGCTGGGATTATCCGGGTTAGAAATGAAAATAATTTTTGTCCGGCTGGTAACGGCACGAGCCATAGCATCTAAATCATAACCATAATTTTTTAAAGGAACTTTTTTAATCTTTGCTTCCTGAATCGCCGACTGGATTTCATAAATAAGAAATGTCGGGGAAGCGACAATAAC
>JAQTSA010000160.1 GCA_028711575.1 Candidatus Omnitrophota bacterium
CCGGCCGGGAACACAGCTGATCCTTGAGAACGTAAGGCAGAAAAAGAAAATTGACGGCATAATTTTCTTCCGGCTCGACCGGCTCACGCGCAACACGCGCGACCTCTATGCCCTCATCGATTTATTCCGCGAAAAAGAAGTAGATTTTATTTCAGTAAGAGAAAACCTCGACAGCTCCACAGCAATCGGCCGCGTGGTTATAGGAATACTCGGCATCCTCTCCGCGTTCGAACGCGAGCTGACCGGCGAACGCGTGAAAGCCTCCGCGATCGCCCGCGTACGCCAAGGAAAATGGGTCGGCGGTTTCTTGGCGCACGGTTATAAACTGGAAAAAGACGGCGAGCGCCTACCCAACGGCAGACAACCTCACAAAGTTGTTCTGGATCCGGAACTCGCGCCGAAACTCAGGATCATCTGGGAAATGGCCGCAAACAACAAATCGCTCATGGAGATCGGCCAAGAACTGGAACGGCAAAACGTACGAACCTGCCGCGGCAAAGCATGGCGCAAACAGACATTGTCATCCGTCATCAAAAACCCTTTTTACAAGGGGTACATCCTCTACGCTAATGAACTTCACAAAGGAAACCACGAAGCCATGATCGAACCGGCGATCTGGGAGAAAGCCAACAGGATCGTCAAAGCTAAACTACCCGGCCACGGATTCAGCAGAAAACCAAAAACCTATAATTATTTATTGAGCGGACTGCTCAAGTGCGGGAAATGCGGAAGCCACCTGATATCGGTGTCCAACAAAGGGCATGACGGAAAGAAGTTTCATTACTACATCTGCGGACGGTCGAAACAAAAACTCGGATGCAATGAACTGGGCATTCCGGCACCGGTCTTTGACCGGGCCCTGATTGGATATTTCCGGAAAGCATCCCAGAACCGGGATATCATCATTAAAGGCATCGGCGATGCCATGCGCGAAGCCCAGCTGATGGCCGGACGCATCGATACCATGATCGCGGAAACCGAAGCCAGCCTGAACGAATGCCAGCACGAAGCCAAAACCCTGCTGGATCTGGCCATGACCGGCACCGTAACGCAAGGCCCGGCTTATAAAACAAAGATGTCGGAGATTGATAATAAGATAATAATGCTCGAGGACAAACTGACCAAACTGCGGACACAAAAAACAGCCAACGACATGACGGCGAACTCGGCCAATTATCTTCACAAAACCCTGCAGTTCGCCTTAGAATACCTCGACAAAGCCCCTGCGGATGCCCAGAAAAGCCTCGTATTCGCCCTTGTTAAAGAGATTGTGATCCATAACGACGTAATTGACCTGCGGATGTACTTGGGCGATCCTGACCAAACCCTGCAGGCAGATATTGACGACTGCGGGCACAACAAAACCGCCGTAAAAAACAAAAACCCCGCTCCGGAATTACTCCGAAACGGGGCTGATGTAAACGAACAGGCACTTGGTGCGTCTGTTCGTCCGAAATGGCTCCCCGGCGAGGGCTCGAACCTCGGACCTATTGGTTAACAGCCAACCGCTCTACCAACTGAGCTACCGGGGAAATCCAATTTTTAAAAGAACAATCGTACCAACTGAGCTCCGCCTTCGGCGGACAGGTACCGAGGAAATCCAATTTTTAAAAGAACAATCGTACCAACTGAGCTCCGCCTTCGGCGGACAGGTACCGGGGAAATCCAATTTTTAAAAGAACATCAGTACCAACTGAGCTCCGCCTTCGGCGGACAGGTACCGGGGAAATCAAATTTTAAAAAAACATCCGTACCAACTGAGGTCCGCCTTACAGAGAACAAGTAGCAGAAAAATTATCAAATAAAACTTTTTAGAAAGTCACGACCTTGGCCAGTTTTTAAGTATTTCTCTCTATCTCTGGCCTCTAACCTATTTGGATACCCCTCTTTGTAAAGAAAGTTGTAAGGCCTATGACCTTTGGTATACTTCGAATAGCCTAAGTTATGTTCTTTCAGCCTTCTTTGAGGATCTTTTGACATACCAATGTATAAAGATCCATCTTTTGCACTTTTTAAAACATAGACGTAATACTGCATATCTTACAACCGCTCCCTGCCTGCCGGCAGGCAGGTACCAACTGAGCTCCGCCTTCGGCGGACAGGTCCAACTTCGGCGGACAAGTTCCGGGGAAATCCAATTTTTAAAAGAACAATCTCAACACTTTATATCCATGAAAAGTCTAGATTATAGCCTATTTTATAAATCTCGTCAAGCCCCTAAATCTTTCCACAGCTAAAGCCAATTATACCTACATCCTAAAAAAGAAACGCATAAACGGATCATCAAAATTACGTGATTGACGCCGGTAATAACGTGCCATCCCAACTAAAGATATCCCAATTGAAATAAGGATAAACCCGACTATCGCCGAAAGTAACGGCGGATAAATAAAAATCATGATCCCCGCTAAAATAAGAATTACCCCTGCAACCATATTAACCTCCTTTTAAACTCTTAACTATCCTTAGTAACCCCTAACTTGAAAACCGGTCTTAGCCGCTAATCGTGAATCTAATTCCCTCCGCTTTTACCTCCTACCGACTTTAAATAGTCGCGCAACTCAAAATAACAAAACCAATCGGCAAAGTCATAGGCGGTACTGCCGGCATTATTAACTGCATTGATGTCTGCACCAATTTCTACCATATACTTAACGCCCTCAAGGTAGCCATTATAAGCATACCAAATAAGCGGAGTATTTGCGGTTTTAGAGCGGGCGTTGATATCGGCGCCATTGTCTACAAGAAGTTTTATAATCTCTATTGAGTGAAAGAATATTGGCGTCATTTCGTCCGCGGTATCTTTATTATTTACATTGGCACCATGGACAATTAAAAATTCAGCGATTGTAACGTCAGCAGCATAATGTAACGGTGTCCGGCCAAACTTGTCACGAGCGTTAACATCAGCTCCAGCAATAATCTCTTCTTTAAGTTTATCAAAATCATTTTCATATACCGCCTCAAACAATTTTTTAGTGCTATACTTTTGTAATTGGTCAGGCTGGTTTAGCTTTTGTTTGTCGAGTAACTCCGTTTTTGGTAAAACAAATATAACCATAAAAATAGCCGACGCGCCGACAAAAAGACTTAACCCTACAGCAATTGCCCGCGTTAAGTTAAGCCGGCCTTTAAAGATCCAGTACCCGGCAACCACGCCTAAGGCAGAAAATAAAATTAAACAAAACCCGAAAATAAAACTTACCGAATCTTTAATCGAAAAGACAATAAAAAGGCTAACCGCGACTAAGGAAAGAAAATGAGTTAACAGATAAAGAGCCCCAAAGATCTTTCGTAAAGGCATAAAAAAGTTAGTTATTCTCAATATTAACCCCTCTCTAACTTAACGGTCGACAATCAAAACTTAAAATAATTTCTTAACAGATCATCAAACCCCAAAAAGTAACCATATTTATAATAGCATATACCATCAGAAAAAAAAGATTAAAGTAACGAACGACTATCAGCCAATACTTATTTTACACCCAAAAGCCTAGACCCGATATAAATACTTAACACTTGCTTTTAAGTAAAGCCAATATATAATAGTCTGAATATCTAAAAAGTGACCGGATAATGAACAAAAAAATTCTTATTATCGACGATAACCCGGACGACCAGATAATTCTTAAACGAATGTTTAATGCCTGGAACTATTTTAACATCTCAACTGCTGACAATGGCGAAGAAGGCCTGGAAAAGGTTAAGCAGGAACAGCCCGACCTTATAATGCTTGACGTTCTTATGCCGCGAATGAACGGGTTTGACGTGCTTAACGCCTTAAAAAATACTCCGGAATACGCCGAAATACCGGTTGTGATCTTTACGACAAAAACTGACGCGATTCAACTGTTCAACAGTG
>JAQTSA010000034.1 GCA_028711575.1 Candidatus Omnitrophota bacterium
CTTTTACCCAGACCTGCTTTGGAGGCCTTAATGGGCTTTTATCCTTTAGATTATCACTCATATCAAAGACCGATTTTTTTTATTTTTAAATTTTTATCCGGGATAAACTTAGCGAAAAGGAAAAAAAGGTATTCTGTTTTAACAGGAGGGGGCGGCGCTGTTTTAGATGTTGGTTGTGGCGATGGTGAGATTATCCAGGCATTAGAGGTTGATGGGTGTTTCAAGTGTTGGGGAGTTGAGATAAAAGAAGAAGTAGTTAAAATATGTAGAAATAAAAAGCTTAACGTTTTTTCCGGTACGGTTGAAGCTATAAAAGGATATGACAACCATTTTGACTTAGTTATTGCTAACCATCTTATTGAACATGTACAAGATCCGTATCAGACTCTTTTAAAAATAAACAATCTATTGTGTAAAGGCGGATGGGTTTGTGGCGAGACCCCTAATTTTGATTGTGGAGAAAGAAGGCTACTTAAGAATAAATGGGCAGGCTTTCATATTCCTAGACACTTGCAAATTTTCACTGTTGATAATTTAAGACAAATACTTGTCAAAAGCGGTTTTTCAAAGGTTGTTATAAAAAAATCTCAAAATCCTGGACAATGGGCTCTTTCTTTACAAAATATTTTTCTAAGTTATTTTCCCAAAACTAAATTAAAAAATGGCAAGTCTTGGATTTATCCGTTTCTTCTTTTTCCGTCAATTATAATATTTGTTTTGGAGAGAGTCACGAATAGAATGCCGGGGATAATTTATTTTGAGGCTCAGAAATAGAGAGTGTTGTGGCTAATTTTTTTAAAATAAGAAATAATCATGAACTTCTTGAATGTGATTCACCACAATCAATGAAGCTTCATCGGGACATTATCGGTAGAAAACCTTTTTTGCAGAAAATTTATTCAGATTTCTATATTTTATTTAAAAATAAAATAGGTGAAAAATCATTTGAGAAAGTTATAATAGAAATCGGAAGCGGCGGCGGATCGATAAAAAAAATAATTCCTGAGGCTATTACCTCTGATGCCACGGGTGTCGCTTGGTTAGATATAGTTTTTTCAGCTCAGGACATACCTTTTAAGGATCGTAGTGTTGATTGTTTTCTCCTTTTAAATGTTTTGCATCACCTCTCGGATCCACTTAAAGCGATAGCTGAAATGCAGAGATGTTTGAAAATGAACGGTAAAATAATTATGGTTGAACCGGCGAACACGCCTTGGAGACGATTTGTTGATAAACGTTTTCATCATGAAAAGTTTGATACCAACGGAGATTACAAAGGGGTAAACGGAGCTCTTCCCTGGATTATTTTCATCCGCGATCTAGAGATGTTTAAAAGTAGCTTTTCTAGGTTGAGGATAAAAGAGATATCATTTCATACGCCTTTTAAATATCTTTTAAGCGGGGGCTTTGCTTTTAAGCAGTTGATTCCCGGATTTTTGTATGGGGTAATAGGTTTTTTTGAATTTTGTTTATCTCCCTTAAATAAATATATTGGGTATTTTCAGACGATTGAATTAGAGAAGATTGAATTATAATTGGGGGTGATTATGAGTTTAACTAAAGAAAAAAAATGTGATGTCACTATATTATTGCCTTGTCATAACGAAGAAATGGCTTTACCAACGGTCATAAAAAGTATATTCCAAGTAATGGAAAACGTATCTTATTCATATGAATTAGTTGTTGTAGACGATAAAAGCACTGATCGTAGTGCTTTTATCGCTGAGAATTTGGGATGCAGAGTTCTTAGGCGTTCAGTCCAGGCCGGTGCGGGTGCGGCACGTAAAACTGGGATAGCAGCCGCTTATGGTGAAATAATCGTCATGCTTGATGCTGATGGATCTTATTCCCCGGTTGATATCCCTAAAATGCTTGATTTTTTTCCCGAATATGATCAGGTTAATGGAGCTCGGACTCGTGAAAAAGGGAGTTATTATTTATTACGTTATCCTGCTAAATGGGTTATTAGAAAAATAGCATCATGTCTTGCCGGGCACAAAATCCCTGACTTAAATACAGGCTTAAAGGCTTTTAAGCGGGAGACTATGCTTCAATATGTATGGACAATTCCTGATGGATTTTCCTGTGTTTCTTCTATGACCCTTGCTTTTTTATGTAATGGTCATGCAGTTAAATATATACCAACAGAGTACCATAAGCGAATAGGTAAATCCAAATTTCATCCAATAAAAGATACTTATCTTTATATTATAACTGTTCTGCGTTTGATCACATATTTTAATCCGCTTCGGGTATATCTTCCGGTAGCAATGATATTGCTGTTTGGCGGAGTGATCAAGTCGCTTTATGACTTCTTTTTTGTTCTTGGTAGATTGCAGATGGCCGATATTATTATAATAATAACTGGCGTGATTGTTGCTTTGCAGGGATTATTAGCAGATTTGATTGTGGCTCAGACTCGCCGTAATGCCTCACAAAATTACTATGAAAGAAGTAAAAGTGCTTAAAAAGTGAATATGAAAGATGAATTGATATTTCTTAATATTGCTTTGTCTCAAATGCCGAGGATACTGGGGTTTTTGGATAAAAATCCTCATTCTAAAACTTGTGGATGTTTTGACCGTTGTTATTGGCATTATAAAACTTCTGATTTTTCAAATGCCAGGTTTCAAGAGGCGGTGCTTGCTTTATCTTTAGTATACTTTATAGATAGTCCAACCAACCATTTTTATAGATCAAGCACTATTAAAAACTGGGTATTTGCTGGTTTAGGTTTTTGGTCTAGGGCAAGGCATAGCGATGGTAGTACGGATGAAAGTTACCCTTTTGAACGGCATTTTTGTTCCACAGCGTTCTCGTGTTATGCTATTACGGAGAGCCTTTTGCTTTTTGGAGAAAAGGGAGCGTTGGCTTTAGGAAAGACGGGTGATTTTTTGATTAGACATAATAGGCTTGATGTTGCCAATCAAATGGCCTGTGGGGCATTGACATTATATAATTTGTATGAGTTGACTGGCGATAATAAGTATCACAAAGGGTTTGAGGAAAAGTTAAGTTCACTTTTAAAGATGCAAGCTAAAGATGGATTTTTTATGGAGTATGGGGGGTTTGACGCTGGATATGATTCAATAACCTTGAGTTTCTTAGCTTTAATTTATAAAAAAAATCCAAGCCAGGATATTGAGAAGGCTGCCTTGAATTGTGTTAAGAATATAGAGAAATTTATTGATGATGAAGGCTATATTTATCCAGGCGGTATGTCGAGAAATACTCAATTTTTATATCCTTTGGGTTTTGCCCAGTTTTGTCCTGATGTTTTAGTTAGGCTGAAAAGGGGGCTTGAAAAAAATATTATATTGAACCCCTCTTGGCTTGATGATCGCTATTGCATACCGATGATATGTAACTATTTACAGACTTATATTAAGGGGTCTTAACAAATGAACAGTTTTCATTTTTTGTTATTAAGGCTTTATAATTTATCTTTGGGTAGAATTCCTTTTTTCAGTTATCTTTTAAAAAGAGTTATGGTTTATTTTCTTATCAAGTCATCGAAAAATAAATATACTGCATCTTCGCGTTATTTTGATTATAAAGAATTTAAGAGAAAAGAGGCGGATTGATTATGAACCAATTGCAACTGATTCTATTTGTCTTTTACTTTTTTTCTTTGTTTTTAGGTGGAATGAGTATCTATTCTTTTATAAATCGATCGCACATACGATTGAACAGGGCTTTGTGTATCGGAGAATCTTTGCTTTTGGGCAGTATATTGGTAATAGGTGAGCTGTTTAGCTTATCCTTTTTTGGCTTATATAAAAATCCATACCTTTGGGGAATGGTATGTCTAAATTATGTTGTTATTTTTAATAAAAATAGCAGAAAGCTAATTAAAGATATTTTTATCTCAAGGCAAGGTTTTGATGTTCCTTCTGTAGGTTTTATTATATTGATTCTTATTTTGATTTTCCGTAATTTATATTTTTTAATTGATGTAGATTCACTTTCTACTTATTTATTTACCCAAAGATTATGGGTAGAACACGCCAGCAGTTTTGTCGGTCAGGCTACACATGATATGCGTATTTTTGTGCCTCAGTTTGACGCGGTGCCTTATAGCTTAGGGATTTCGGTTTTTGGACAAGAGACGTTATTCCCGCATTTAATTAATTTATCTTGGCGTATAATCTCAGCTTTGTTAGTTTTCGGTTATACTAAATATCGGTTAAATAGTTATTACGCTTTAGCTGCAAGTGCTTTTATAGTATTTAACGATCACTTTTTTTATTCAGGTGCTAATCAATGGGTCGTTGTTAATGCGGCTGTAATTGCTTTGATCTTTGCGGCTGTATATAATTTCTGGGAAGCTAAATCGAAGAACAGCACAACTCATTTAGTCTTGGCTTTGATTTTTACATCTCAACTTTTAGCTAACAAATACTACTTGATCTTTACCTTTATCATTCTGTTTGTTTTTGGGTTGATTATTCAGTATAAACCGCTTAATAAGATCAAAGAGATACTAAAAGATAAGAACTATATTTTTCCGCTGGGTTTAGCATTCTCATTAATGATCCTCTGGTATCTTAAAAACTATATAGTTACTGGTGATTTTGTTTATCCTTTACTTTCGGGTAGATTAGGGGTTTTTGACTGGACATTAGAGCAACAAGGGGTGCTTGCGCAATTGATAGGAAGTATGAAGCCGCTGAAACTTATTAAATATATCAGCTTTCTCTTTATTTGGCCGGGAGTAATCCCGGCAAAATATGTACTGGTCTGTATTTTTTCTTTACCTTTAGTTTTTTTAAAATATATTTATAAAAAAGAATTTGTTAAAGAAGAGATCTCAGAGCTTTGTTTTTGGGTAGGGGCTAGCATATTGATACTCTGTGGGCTTTGTTTTGCTGCTTGGCAGGATCCTAGGGCATATCGCTTTCCAATAGGAGTTTTTTCTTTTACTTCGGTCTTATTCTTACGTTTTAGTATTAAAACTATGCTAAATATCAAAAAAGAGATAATCCCTGTAATTATAATCATCGTTCTTTCTTTTCAAGGCTGTGGGATTATTTATAAATCAGGTGTTATTGATAGACGGCCAACCATAAGGGAAAATATAGATGTTGCATTAAATAAAATCCATATGGATTATATAATAGAGAAACATCATTCAGAGATTCCTGATATTTTGGATATTATATCGGAGAATAAAGATAAAATTGATTCTTCAGCCTGGTTTACTGAGCTTAATACAAGTGCTTTTTTGTTGCCCGATAGGCCACGTATATCTTTGTTTTGCACTACGACTACGACTGTTAAATGGGATTCTTATGCCAGAGAAGATCTAATTATTGATGATTTGCGAGAAAAAGGAATAGAGTGGGTTATGATGTTTAAAGATAAGGTTTTGGTTTTTGTTCCTATAAAGCAGGCGGCTGAAGATATTGTCAAGTTTGACCGGTTTCCTAAAAAAACTATGTTCGATTACGGATTTCCTGAAGAGTTAACTCTAATTTACTAAAATTATTTATGGCTCATTTTGTTTTTATTAATCCATCCACACAAGATTCCAAAGGCTCAACTTCTTTAACCTTGACCATGCCGCCTATCGGTCTGGCTTATCTGGCCGCCGTGGTTGAGTTAAAAGGCCATAGCGTTGAGATTATTGACGCCCATAGTAGGGGTATACTTCCTGGAAAGATAAAGGATCATATTAAGAGCGAACCGGATGTGATAGGCATAACGGCTAATATCCTTACTATTCGTAGGGCAGCTAGTTATGCCCGAGAATTAAAAACAACCTATCCTCATGCACAAATGGTGTTTGGTGGGCCGCAGGTCTCAGTTATGAAAAGGGCGGTACTTGAAAAATACGCATTTATTGACGCCTTGGTTTTAGGTGAGGGAGAATCAACAATCTCGGCTTTGGCCGATCGTATTGGGAAAAAAGACATTTATGCTGGTATTCGAGGAGTTATTTATCGAGATAAAGGCCGAATAGTTGAGAATGACCCAAGACCTTTGATCCAAAATATTAATACGATTCCAATTCCGGCATATCATCTTTTGCCGCCTTTGTCTAATTACCGGACTCGCAGTCGGGCTTACCCGGTAGGTTATATTTTTACTAGTCGCGGCTGTCCGGCATCTTGTACATTTTGCTATCGCAACTTTGGCCGTCAGTGGAGGGCCCGTACACCGGAGAATGTCCTTGAAGAAGTAACTTTGTTACGGGAAAAATACGGTATACGCCAATTAGATATTTTAGATGATAATTTTTGTTTCGATGCTGATAGAGCATACCGCATTTTAGAGATGATTATATCAAAGAATTGGAAGCTTAAAATCAACCTTCAAATTGGCGTAAGGGTTAATAGTCTGGATAAGAAGCTATTAACTATGATGAAACGAGCTGGCGTCTTTAAATTCGGTTTTGGTATCGAAAGTGGAGATAAAGAGTTATTAAAACGCGTTAAGAAAGGATTAGACCTTGATTATGCTGTAAAGGTTGTAGGTCTCGCGAGATCTTTAGGTATAATTACTCAAGCTTATTTTATCATAGGTTTTCCCGGCGATTCTTGTGAAACTATGCAATCCACAATAGATTTTGCCAAAAAACTTAATCCTCATTATGCTAGTTTTTCGATATGCACCCCTTTGCCGGGAACTGAGATGTACAATGATATTGCCGCCAATGGTGTTTTTCTTGAAGATGTTTCCGAAGGGATTGATGAAGGGCTATTCGCCCTTAAAGCTTTTTTTAAGTATGGCGATATGACTCCTGAGCAGGTCACCGCTTATTGTGAACGAGCTTGGAAACAGTTTTATTTCCGTCCGGGAAAGATAATTGATGTTTTAACTACGATTCGTTCTCTTGGGGAATTTAACTGGTTGATTCGAGTTATTGCTGATGCCGCCAGGACTAAAGATAGAAAAAAAAATAGGTTTTTGCTCATAGGTGACGGGTTATCTGCTTATTTTATTGTTGTTACTTTGTTTTATTTGTTATGGAGGGCCAGAATATTTTTAGAGCGGTTCGTTTCCCATTAAGTCATTTACCGACTTGGTTTTTGATTATTGGTTATCCTTTGTTTTGGCTTGAGCTTTATTTTTTACGTTCTGGTTCTGCCAATACAACTTCTTTGTCATGGATAATTTTTGTATTAATTTTTGCTGTTTTAGGTTTTCAAAATTTTCCCCGGTTGGCTAGAGGTTTTCGTAAATTGTTTTCTTGGTTTCTAGAACAATCGGTTTTAGTAAAGATCTTACTTGTTTTCATTTCTATCGGAAGTTTAGCTATTCTTTTTATTGCTGGTTATGCTTCTTTGTTGCCGCCTCATCTTATCCAAGAAGGTGACGCCTTGAACTATCATATAACTTTACCGCGACAGCACTTGTTGCGGGGATCATTTAGTCATATACCCTGGTCAACAGCGGACTTATTCCTTTTGCCGGTCGATTTTGCTCTTTCCCCTTTTTGGTTAGCTACATCTCTACCGAATAAACTACCTCAGTTTATCTTTTTAATTGGCCTTTTAGCTGTTTCTGGTAGGCTTGCTTGGCGGTTATCAAACCACAAAATTTGGCCGCCATCACTTTTAATCATTGCCATAATTGGAACCCATAGTATTGGAATCCAGGCTGGAACCGCTATGCTTGACATTTTAATTTGCTACTTGTTTATCGCGTCAGTTGACAGTTTTTTAAATCGGCAATTCAAATTGGCGGCAGTTGAGCTCTGTTTTTATATTTGGTCAAAACCGTTCATGCCCGTTCAGTTTATTGTAATTTTAATTGTTTTTAGTTTGATGTGTTTTATTTTAGGCATAGGGAAAAGGATTGAGTTTGTTCTAGGCAAAAAAGTTAAAGAATTTGTCGGAGAGGTCTGGCCGGTTGTTTTAAAAACCATGGGATTATTTTTTATTCTAAGTTTAATTGTCGCTGGTCCTTTTATTGTTAAATCTTTACGTTACTCCGGAACGCCTCTTTTTCCTGTTGGGGTCGGGTCTTTCAAAAGTTTTAGCGTTTCTAAGAGTTCCCAACAATGGGCAGAGCTGGAGCAAAAGACAGAAAACTTACTAGCAACGCGAACTCAATATGGTTCCGGTTGGGGTTTTTTGGAGTTCATAAAGCATTTTTGGCTGGTCTCGGTTCCCGAGAAAGGGGTTAACAATCGTTATGATTATCCTTTGGGTTTGATGTATTTATTATTTCTTGGGCCGTTTGTCTTCTTTTTATTTTCTTCTTTACGGAGAAAAGTCTTACCATTACTTTCGTTATGGATCATTGTTTCCTGGCTTATTTGGTGGTATGGTATTCAGCAGACGAGGTTTTTATTTGTTCCGCTGATTCTAATGTATCTTGTGGTGGTTTTATTAATCGGCAAGCCTTCTAGCATTATGCTGGGGGCGATGTTAATATCTATTTTTTTAGTAACCGCTTCGGTTTATCGGGCTCACGTTCAGGATTTTGGCCGTTGGGGAGAAGCCGTGTTACGCTTGAAAGATAAAGAGTTGATCCAACTAGGTAAAAGTAATTATCCTGGCGTCCCGGATTTTCACGATTTAGCCTATGCGACATTTATCGTGGATAAAGTTAACAGTAATGATCCAGTATTTATTTTAAGGACATTTGTTAATTCGGACGCGGCGTTACATAAGGAATAAAGTGTCGATAAATTATGAAAGTTTCAATTATAATACCGGTTTATAACGAAGAAAAAACAGTAGGCCAAATGATAGATAAAGTCTTATCCGTGGCTTTACCTGAAGGAACGACCCGGGAGATTATTGTTGTAAACGATGGCTCTAGCGATAAAACAGTGGAAATATTATCTCTTTATAATGAATCTCCGAAAGTAAAGATTATTCATCAAGCCAGGCAGGGCAAAACTGGTGCTTTGTTAAAGGGGATTTCAAAAGCTTGTGGAGATATCTTTTTGATACAGGACGCTGACTTAGAGTATGATCCGGCTCAATATTTTAGTCTTCTTGAACCGATACTGAAAAAAGAAACTGACGTTGTTTACGGTTCGAGGTTTTTGGGTAAGATAGAAGAAATGAGATTGATTAACAGCTGGGCAAACCGGATATCTAATTGGACACTTCGAGCTTTGTATCGCGTTAATATCACGGATGTGAATACATGTTACAAAGTTTTTAGACGTGAAGTTTTCCAGCAGCTTGTAATTAAGTCCAAGAACTTTGCCTTTGAAACCGAAGTCACCGTTAAATTAATTAAGAAAAAAATTCCGATCAAAGAGATTCCTATTAACTATGTAGCTCGAACTAAGTTCCAGGGTAAGAAAATACGTTGGACGACGGCACTGCAAATGTATTGGCCTATTATCAAATATCGCTTTTATCCCTTTTTATGATGAGGTACTTATTATGTCATCGGAATTAATGATTGCTCTTGATGTTATAAATGGCTCTTGCCGTTATAATCAATGGATTTATAGTCTTTTAAAGCCCCATTTATCAGGTATTGTTTTAGATATCGGAAGTGGGTTAGGCAACATTGCCTCTTTATTTGTTAAACCTGAGATTGAAGAGGTCATATTCTCTGAGTGTGATGCGGCTTTATTTGCTGAGCTAAGAAAACAGCCGTTTTCTTTAAAAAAATTCAGAATGTTATCTTTAGATATTACTAAATTAGATGATATAGAGTCACTTAATAGTGAGAGGATTAACACGACAACCTGTGTTAATGTGTTAGAGCATATTGAGGATGATATTGGCGCGTTGATAAATATGAAGCAGATTCTTGTTCCGGGAGGAACCGCGGTAATTCTTGTTCCGGCATTGATGGGTATTTACGGTTCCTTAGATTCTATTCATGGCCATTTTCGCAGATATACTCATAAGACTTTAAGCGATAAAATGAAATCGGCGGGGTTTACTGTTAAAACCTGGCGGTATATGAATATACTTGGAGTTTTTTCCTGGTTTTTCGCCGCGAGGGTGTTGAAACAAAAGAAATTTTCTCAAAAAACATGTGGTTTTTTAGATAAAATGGTACCATTATTTCGAAGAATGGAGAAAGATCTGCAGCTTCCCTTTGGCCAGTCTTTATTGATGGTTGGTGAGAAATTATAACTTTTAAATTAGAGGAAAATGATTTTTAACTTCTGCTTTTGTATTAAATTGTAATTATGGATAAAGCAAAATATTTAACTATTAGTGTTGATGACGGCCACCCTACTGATTTAAGGTCAGCCGAACTTTTAAGTAAATACGGCTTAAAAGCAACTTTTTATATTCCAAAGGCAAATCCCGAGAGAGGAGTTATGAGCGAATCAAATATAAAAAAAATTGCAGAAAATTTTGAAATCGGCGGACATACCTATAGCCATCAGCCGCTAAATCGTATTGACTATGACCAGATAAAGAAAGAGGTAGAGGATGGTAAGAATTGGATTGAACAGCTTTTAGGCAAAGAAATTATTGCTTTTTGTTATCCTCAAGGCAAAGTGAACAGACTAGCTCTTAAAGCTGTTAAGGCTTCAGGTTTTAAAGGCGCCCGGACTTGTATGTATAATTTGAATGATTTCCCGCGAGATCCTTTTCTTTGGGGGGGTAAGTACACATGCTTATTCTCATTCCATACTAATACAAGTCAGGCACGCGATATTAGAAAATAATTTTAAGGGATTAATTAATTTTCTTTTTTTGCAAAAAGCGGCGGTAGATTGGGTTAGCAATTTTAAATTTGCCGTTGAGCATGTAGCTCAAAACGGTGGGATTGCTCATTTATACTTTCATAGTTGGGAAATTGAAAAATTGAATGAGTGGCAGCGGTTAGAGGATTTATTCCGATATTTATCTGAGAAGTCAGAGTTAACGTTTATTACTAATGGCGATCTTTTTGCCAAATATTATTCTAGAAAAGAAGTAATATGAAGAATCAAAAAGAAAAAGTTACACAAGTTTTTGACGATATAGCTTTAAAGTCTTCCTGGGAAAGTTTATATTCCGGTAAAATAGACCGTATTAGCTACAATTTTGTGACTCGTCAGCGAGCCGTTGAAGCTTTGCTTGAATCATGCGCTAGCGGTAAAGCCTTAGACCTTGGTTGTGGTTCCGGTGACCTTGTAAGATTTTATTCCCAAAAAGAAGTGTTTTATACCGGGGTAGACTTAAGTTCTCAGATGATTAAACGAGCAAACGTTAATTATAGCGATCTAGTGCGAGAGGGAAAAGCTATTTTTCAAGTAGCTGATTGTGAAAATTTACCATTTAAGGATGGAGAGTTCAATTTGCTAAGCGCTGTTGCTTTAATAGAGTACCTGTCTGATCCTTCAAAAGTTTTAAATGAAATAAACAGAGTCCTAAAATGTGGAGGATATGCTTTGATCACTGTCCCTAATAAAAAATGCATAAATAGTCGTATTAGGTCTTTATTGAAGCCGATTAACAGTTTACTTTTTCCGTTGTATCTTAGATTGAAAAAATCCTCTTTAGCAACTATGAAAGACGTAAAACATCATAGCTATGACCAAAAAGAAATCGATGCATTGATGAAGAATAAAGGTTTTGAAAAAGTTGACTGCCGATATGCCAATTTTCATATTATAGCTTATCCCTTAGATCATCTAATTCCTAAAATCTATATTGGTTTATCAGAATTAATTGTTAATAGAAAATTAGATAAAGTTTTTAAAAATTGGTCTTCCAATTACATCGCTCTGTATCGTAAGGGCTGAATTTATAAATTATGATTGTTAGAGGTATTAGGCTGGATTTTGGTCATAACTAGGAGTATTATAACAACATATTTGTGGCTAAGAGATCAGGGCTTTTCTTAAGCTTTTAAACTGTTGTAAGATTAAATTATTACTTATATGGTAAATGATTTTTTTAAAACTCGTCCAGTATATGTTCTGATTGACATAATCCTTATCGGGATAAGTTTAATCTCGGTTTACTTTATTAAGTACACCTACTTAATCGCGGATAATTGGGTTATAGATTTTTTTTATTTGCAGGAGTATTATTTTATTTTTTTTCTTTGGATGTTATTTATCATTATTTCACTTTCTCTAAAGAATCTTTACTCGACTGATAGGGGATTGACAATTGTTCAGGAAACATCTAAAACTATTGAAGCTCTGATTTACGCGACAGTCTTGACCGGGGCGATTATTTTTTTTACAAAGTATAAATTCTTTTCCCGGCAGGTTTTTTTAACTGGGTTTTTGGTGCTCGCTTTTTTATTGGTCGGTTTTAGAATATCTAAACGTTTAATTATCCGAAAACTTATCGCTCGCGGATATCACACCATAAACGTTTTAATCGTTGGTGCCGACAAATTCAGCTGGACAATTATTGATGAAATAAAAAGAGTGCCTTGGCTGGGGTTTAAAGTCGTTGGTTTTCTTGATGACGCGGCTCAAGGTGAAATTAAGGGGATTCCTGTATTAGGGCGAATTGACGATTTTGCCAATATCGCTAAACGTTTTTTTGTCGATGAAGTTATTGTCGCGATATCTATTTACGAAAAGGCCATTCCTGAATTGATCAGTCAGGCAAAAAGAATGAAACTGGGGATACGCTTGTTTCCTCAAAACCCGCAGGATAATCTCCCGGCTTTAAATATTAATTATTTAGGGTTTGTTCCCTTGATCAACTATGGCGAAAAGAATTATTATATTTCCGGGTTTGTTTTTAAACGAATTTTAGATTTTTTAGCGGCATTGTTTATACTTATTTTTTTAAGCCCTTTATTTATAGTAATAGCTATTTTAATAAAATTAGATTCAGCCGGGCCGGTGTTTTATGTCCGTCAGAGAATGGGAATGAAAGGCCGGTTTTTTGATTTTTATAAATTCAGGTCAATGGTCTCTGAAGCTGACAATTTAAAAAAAGGATTGCTTGGTAAGAATGAAGTTAAGGACGGTGTGATTTTTAAAATAAGAAAAGACCCTCGAGTAACGAAAATCGGGTCTTTTTTGCGTAAATATAGTTTAGATGAGCTGCCTCAATTATTTAACGTTCTAAAAGGTGATATGAGTTTAGTCGGGCCGCGGCCGTTTCCGATCGAAGAAAGTAAAAGGATTAAACATTATCATTTACCGCGCCTCAATATTCGTCCGGGAATGACCGGCCTTTCTCAGGTAAGAGGCCGGAGTGAACTTAGTTTTCGTAATTGGATGCGTTGGGACTTATGGTACGTTAATAATTGGTCATTCGGTCTTGACTTACAGATTATTTTGTGGACTATTCCGGTTGTTATCCGGGGGAAAGGCGCTTATTAATCATGAAAAAAGATAAAACATTGGTTTTAATCGACTGGCTCGGGCTGTTTTTTATTTGTCTTTTTGTTTTTTTTATGCCGATATCCAAGGCGGCTGTTGAGATCTTGTTTGGGCTTATTTTTGTTTCGGCGCTTATTAAACTTCTTCTTTTACCGTCAAAAAATACTGCTTTAAACTCTTTATTCTCAAGAAAAGCTAATCTTGCTTTGGCGCTTTTTTTTCTTACTCTCGTTTTAAGTGTTTTTTTTCGCGCTGAAATTAATCCGACAAGTTTGCGCCAATTGATCACCAAATGGGCCGAATGGATACTCTTTTTTTATTCGATACAGATATTGCTTGATAAAAAAAGGGTGCCTTTAGTTTTTGGAGTTTTTTTGTTCTCATCTTTTTTGGTTTCAATTGACGGCCTGTATCAGTTTGTCTTTGGCACAGATTTCTTAAGGAACAAACAGATTGTTGAGCTGGAAAATTTCTCGGCAATCACGGCTTCTTTTGACCACTTTAACAATTATTCAAGCTACCTGGCAGTTGTTTTGAGTTTGGTCCTGGGCGTAATGTTTTTTCTTAAAAACAAAATGCAATTTTTTCTTAGCGGCTGTGTCGTTGTCCTATTATTTGTGAATCTTTATCTTACTCATTCTCGAGGCGCGATTCTTGCTTTAGCGGTAGGGATAGTAACTTTTGTCTTTTTACTGCCCCAAAAAAAAATAAAGCTGTCTTTGTTCCTTGGTTTGTCAATTTTGATTCTATCTTTCTTTATTATTCCTCAAGCCAGAAACGTTGTCGCTGAAATGGCCGCCCGGGCTGATGGCGGAAGGCTCCTTATTTGGAAAGGGGCAATAAAAATATTTTTAAAGTCACCGTTCTTTGGATCCGGCCTGGGAACTTTCATGGTCCGAATCCAGGATTTTGGGCTTGAGCCGCTTTACGCCCACAACTGTTATTTACAGCTCTTGGCTGAATCAGGAATATTTTCTTTTATCGCCTTTATCTGGTTTATTCTCGCGATACTTTTTAAATCATTTAAAAAAGCGTTATATTCATTTGATTTATTGTCTAACGTTTTTTTATCGGCTTTTATAGTTATTTTAGTCCATTCTTTTTTTGATACTCAGCTTTATTCTTTAAAATTGTCAGCTTTATTTTGGATAATTGCTTCATTGACTCTTGTTTCCGCTGAAACTGAGACTGAAACTGTTACTGTTACCAAAATAACCTAGATTGAAAAGATCTTTTATGTTAATATAACAACTGTTTTTTAATAAACCGGAGTTTACCATATGTATTTTGAAACCAAGTTACGTTCTGTCGTTAAAGCAGTATCCTGGCGGTTTTGGGCAACGTTAACGACTATTGTCTTGGTTTTTGCTTTTACCAGGCAAATTGCGGTTGCCGCGACCGTCGGCTTTGTTGAAGTTTTTGCTAAGATGGCGCTTTACTTTTTCCATGAACGCGCCTGGAACAAGATAAACCTTGGAAGACGTCACCTTGAGCCTTTTGTTTTATGGTTTACCGGCCTTTCCGGTTCCGGCAAAAGCACATTAGCTGAAATGATTTATCGTGACCTAAAAAAACAGGGTTATCGCGTCGAACAACTTGACGGTGACGTCATCCGTTCAATTTTCCCTAACACCGGATTTAGCCGAGAGGATCGTAACAACCATATAAAACGAGTCGGTTTTTTGGCTTCAATTCTTGAGAAGAATGGGGTGATGGTTGTTGCTTCTTTTGTCTCACCCTATAAGCAAGACCGTGATTTTGTCAGAAAACAATGTAAAAATTTTATTGAAGTTTATGTTAACGCTTCGCTTGAGGTTTGTCAAAAACGTGATCCTAAAGGGTTATACGCTCAGGTTAAAGAGGGAAAGATAAAAAATTTCACCGGTATTGATGACCCTTACGAAGTTCCTGATAATCCGGAACTAACGTTATTTACCGATACTCAGTCTATCGAAGAATCATTCCTCCAGATCAAAAAACAAATAGCCAGTTTTATTAACAATAAAAAGTAGAGATATTATTTTATGGATCATTTAGAGCAGTTAGAAAGTAAAAGAGTTTATATTTTACGTGAGGCTTACGCTAATTTTAAAAACTTAGGCATGCTTTGGTCAATAGGTAAAGATTCGACAGTGCTTTTGTGGCTTGCCCGTAAAGCTTTTTTTGGTCACGTTCCTTTTCCCCTTGTTCATATCGATACTCGCTACAAAATACCGGAAATGATAACTTATCGTGACCGCCTGACTGTCCAGTGGCATTTAACGATGATTTATGGCGTTAACCAAAAAGCTATTGACGAAAAAACAACTTTTCCCGATGGAACAATCGACAGAATTAGCTGTTGCCGGGTACTTAAGACCGAAGCTTTACGGAACACTTTAAATGGAACCGGAGACCGTTTTATCTTTAATCATCAAAAAGGCTGTTACGAAATTGAAAAAAATCCTCAAGCTTTTAACGGCGTAATTGTTGGCGTGCGTTCTGACGAAGAAGGGTCCCGTTCTAAGGAAAGGTATTTTTCTGCTCGGGACGCTGAAAATGCCTGGGATATCGGGGACCAGCCGCCGGAATTTTGGAATCAGTATAAGACCGATTTTGCGCCTAACACTCATTTACGGGTTCATCCCTTACTGGATTGGACCGAACTGAATATCTGGCAATATATTAAACGTGAAAAAATACCGACAGTTTCACTGTATTATAACCAAGGCGACGGTAAGCGGTATCGCTCTTTAGGCTGTTATCCTTGTACTGCTCCGGTTGAGTCAGAGGCAACTAATGTTGATGAAATTATAGCCGAACTCGAAAGCGGTAAATTTGCCAATATTGCCGAACGTTCCGGACGGGCTCAGGATAAAGACGACGGCGGCGGCCTTGAGACCTTGCGCCGCGATGGATATA
>JAQTSA010000035.1 GCA_028711575.1 Candidatus Omnitrophota bacterium
ATACCCTCCTCCGGCGTTGGTGACCATCACATGGTACCGTCCGTTAGATAAGGGCTGAATTTCCGGCACTGGCGTTTGAGAAGTCTTGAATACTCTCAAAAGGGTTTCCCTGTTTTCCGTATTCCGCAACATCCCGGTAACTTCAAAATCATAAAGAAACGGCTCAACAGTAGGAACCCGCTCCTGAAGAAGCAATTCCGTTGATTTAAACATCGGCTCAGCAAGAAAGCGTCTTTGCATCGGCCGATCCAATAACGTGTAGGCCAAAGACAACAAACTCATTCCCTGATGATGAGCCATATAAGACTTAACGACCGCTCGAATCTTGCCCGGAGGAAGACGCGAAGTCGTATAATCAACAGCTTCGTAAAAGCCGAATCTTCCTCTCATTCCCTCCGCGGACAATCGCTCGAGATTCTCACAGGCCTTCTCCGGCTCAACCATCAAAGCCAGCATCGAAGCATAGGGCGCCACGACAAAATCCTCAGAAAGACCCCGTTTAAAACCCATGTCCGGAATACCAAAGGATCGGTACTGATAAACCATATTCGCGTCAATCTTGTTGTACCCGGACTCTGAAATCCCCCAAGGAATATTGTTCTTGGCCGCGTACCTTATCTGACCGTTAACAGCAGCCTTATAGGTTCTGTCAAGTAAACTGCCGTCATACGTCGGCATCACCAACAGCGGCATGAGATATTCAAACATCGATCCACCCCAAGAAACAAGAACAGAATCTCCTTCCGCCTTTGATATCAACCGGCCAAGCGTAAACCAGTGTTCCTGAGGCATTCTTCCCTGAGCGATCGCCACGAAACTGCAAAACCGAGCTTCCGAGGCAAGAAGATCGTAACAACCGCGATCGAGCTTGTGATCGCTCACATTGTACCCGATTGAAAGAAGGTGAGATTTCTTATCGTAAAGAAACTCATATTCAAGACCGGAAATTTCGTTACATCGCAACACGATATAATCGATCGCCTCGATCCTTTCAGCAGAGCGTGTCCCGGCATCTTTAATCGCGTCTCGAAGTTTCAAAAACCATTCGTAAACCCTTTTTGACGCATCATCAGTGACACTCATCGCTCTGACGATATTCTCAATAAGCGGCACCAGTTTTTGTTCAAGCCTGGCGACTTCCCGAAGAGAGGGAATCTCATCCAAATCCCTTAAAGCCGCCCTAAGCAGATTAAACCGCTCCTGTTGCTCATCGTCTGCCGCGTCCCACAACCCCGGCATTTCCGGCGGAAGCAAAATCCAGGGCGCGATAAACGCCATATCTTCGAGAAAGTCGTAGCACTGCCGCTCAAAGGCGCGAACCCAGTTTTTAACGTTCTCATAATTTTTCAGGTGCGGATGGGAAAAAATCTTTGAAATATCGGTAGCCAGCTGACGCAAAAGCGAGTTGATCTCTGAAAGATACGCCGGGGAAGATTTAATCTTTTCCCGAAACCGGTCAATCCTCTCGGAAACTCCCTGAAAAGAATTAAAAAAATCGCTTTTCTGACGCTTCTCAAGCTCATCGAAACTTTGGTCCAGAACATTCAACGTATCAGCAAGCCCATCAAACATTTTTGCGGAAACAATCTTCTGCCCGATCATTTCCCTGAGCCCCGAACGCAGGACCAGCAAATGACCAGCCAGATTCCCGCTATCGACCGACGAAACATAAAGAGGCTTCAAGGGCTTAAGTGTCTCGGTATCATACCAATTATAAAAATGCCCTCTGAACTTTTCCATAAGATTCATCGTATCAAACGTTTTTTCTGTCCGATTGAACATCCGCCCCATCGAAACATACCCAAAATCATAAGCCGATAAATTCGCCAAAAACAACAAACCAATATTTGTTGGAGATGTCCTATGGGCAACCATGGTGACAGGCTCTTCCTGAAAATTGTCCGGAGGAAGCCAATGGTCCTTTTCGGTCACAAACTCCTCAAAAAATTCCCAGGTCCTTCGGGCAATGGCCCTTAAAAAAACAGTCTGCCCACCAGAAAGGAATACCTTACGGGCAGAAGAAGGCCGACTAATTCCATAAACAACTAGGGGAGCAACAAACCACAAAGTCAAAAGAATCAAAGAAAACCCGTTAAAACCCGCGGATCTCACTTGAAAGACAACCAGAAACAAGAGCGCGACGGCTGGTTCAATCGCCATGCTCTTGCAGCAGCCTAAAATATTGTTCGGCAAGCAAGCCTGCGACTCAAGGAAAGTCGTCCATTCGCTCAGCCGTTTGCCCGACACAAACATTCGCCACAACGTCCGCCCGATCGCGTCCAGACTGACAAAAGCTTCATGCAGCAAAAAAACAAGAAAAAAGAAAAAGCGAACCGCGTTTTTCTTAATCGAAGAAAACACCTTTCCCACATGAAGCCGAAAAGTCATACCGCGTGGTTTCTTGATGGCATCGCTGAGAACCATTACCACAAGAGAAAACCCTATGAGAAAAATCATCAGTACCGACCAAATCCAAGAAGACTCAAAAATCACCCATCCCGACAAGAAAAGAAAAACCGTCGCGCATGGTACAAGGCTGCGCCTCAAATTATCCGCGATCTTCCATTGCGATAAAAAGGAAATCGGATTCCTGACTCTACCCCGGCCAGGTTCGCGGACAAAAGAAAACACCCACGAAAGAATCTGCCAATCCCCACGAATCCAGCGATGCCTTCGACTTGAATCTTTCAAATATTCCGATGGATATTCTTCGTAGAATTGGACATCAGTCACAAGCCTTGACCGGGCGTAACACCCTTCCAAAAGATCGTGACTTAATATAAAGCTTTCCGGGAAACGACCGCCCATAGATCTTTCAAAAGCGTCCACATCATAAAGCCCTTTTCCGATAAAAGAACCTTCAAAAAAAAGGTCCTGGTACACATCAGACACCGCTCTGGTATAAGGATCGATCCCGGAATCTCCTCCGAAGATCTTAACAAACAAAGAAGGATTTTCTCCGGGATAACTGGGTTCTACCCTAGGCTGGAGAATTCCGTATCCGGAAACGACCCGCCGTTTTCTTTCGTCATAGACCGGCCGGTTCAGAGGATGGGCAATCACCCCCACTAACTCTTGGGCCGCATTTCGAGGCATCCGGGTATCAGCATCCAGGGTAATAACATATTTTACGTCTTGAAGACTCGCGGGATTACCAAGAATCACGTCAAACCTGTCCTCTCCTCTCCCGCGAAGAAGCGCGTTCAGATCCGAAAGCTTACCTCGTTTGCGCTCATGACCCATCCATATCTTTTCTCTTTCATTCCACCGGCGCGGCCGATGAAAAAGCCAAAAAACCTGATCTTTCTTCCGCCGATATTTGTAATTGAGCTGATCAATGCCATCCTTGACTTGAGCCAGTAACGCGGCATCCTCAGGCATTGTCTCCCGCGCGGCATCACAAAAATCGGTCAATAACGCGAAATCAACATGGGCGTCAATGTTGGCAAGGTAGCGAACTTCCAGACCCTCGAGAAGCTGTCCTACAGTCTGCGAATTGTTAAGCATACAAGGAACCACGGTCAGCGTATGAGCGTATGAAGGAATCCCTTCGGAAAAATCCATCCGGGGAAGGTCCTGCGGCGACACGAGCACCGTAGAAATCCAGTTCACCAGAGAAACCGCTGTCTGGCTTGTCGTTAAAAAAAGCGCCGCGCCTAAAACAACAATCCACAACAGGCTCAAGCTCACCACCGACTGTATCCAGAGCAAAACACCTGCGGTGGCGACCAACGTCATACAAAGAATAGAACCAAAATAAAAAACAGATGACCACAAAGTTTTCTTTGCCTGCAGATACTGGCTAAAAGAAAGCCGAAGTCCCAATTCATGACAAAAAAACTCCAATCCCTTGTCGACCAAATAATATCCGACATGGGCTGTGATATGATTTGACCCGTTACCCTCTTCCGCCGTTTGGGCAATCTGAATCGCGCGCGCCGCGACATATTCTTCCTCAACATTACTTCGCAGAGACAAGTTCTCAACCACATGCCGGTAACGATCACGCGTTTCAAAAGACATCCTGCTGTAATCTTTCGCCGGATCCTGAATTAAAATCTTTTCGACAATACTTAGTTCTTCGACAAAATCATGCCAATCGGCGACCTCCAAAAAACGTAAACTCCCGATAGTATTCGCGATCGATACCTGGTCTTCAGCCTGTTTCTGACTCGTCACCCGGATGATTCCGTCAACAGTTTCGCCCTGCTCGGCAACTTTTTTTTCCAGCCAGCCAAAAGGAAGATTGAGCGCCTGGTTTTGGCCATAAAGCCGGCGCGTAAATTCCGCGACAAATACATTGGATAATGGAACAACGCTTCTGGACATTGCCGCGATTTCATTAATCACCCCGTCAGGATCGTTGACCGAAACCTTCAAAATTCGTTTCGTCCAATAATCAGCCTGATCTCGTTGTCTTTGCGATACGATCAACCGGGAAGATATGCGTCTCAAATTTTCAATTAGAGCAAGCCTTAGCATAATAGGAATAGCCCACAGTTCACCAAGCTTAAGGCGAGTAACAGTTTGGTAAGCCGTAACAAATTCAGCAAGCCCCTTAATGTCCAGTCGTCCATCACCGTGAGAAACCAGCTCCAAAGCCAGCTCATAAACGCGCGGACAACCGGTCACCGGCCCCCGCAAAAGATGAGGTAATTCTCGAATATAACTTTCCGGAAGGTGTTTCTGGGTAATTCTTATCTGTTCTTCAATGAGGTAATAATTATCAAGCAGCCATTCTCCCGCCGGCGGGATTCTTCGTTTGGATTGCCCAGCATCATTGAGCAATTCATGGGTATCAGCAAGGACTTTTTCATTTTTCTTCAGCCGAAGCAACAGTTCATTCCGCCCGCGTTTGTGACTAACCTGCTGTTTTTCCGCCAGCCGTTTAGCGTGTTTTTTAAACTGCTCAACGCTGAAGAGTTCAGACCGAAAAGGCTGTTCCTCAACAATTTTGTTCCAAGCCGGTAAAGAGCTAAGACGCATTTTAAGCGATAACCAATAATTTTTAAAAGACTTCAAAGACAATGCGCGCTCCAATTGTTTTAAAATCACCTAATTTTAAGAGCTTGCGGTATCAAAATCTCCTGTTACCGCACAATCGGTTGCAGCTAAATCGCACTGCACCGTAACAAATTTTTCGCCCTTTCCAGCCGCATCGCAGCACGACAACACTGCCTGCTCAGGGTTGAGTTTCACCCGTGTAATTTCCATAGGAATATAAAATTTTTTTTCCATGCCTTCATCTGATTTCTTTGTTTTTTTTAATTGTCATAGTTAAACTTTCATTGGCTTGTTTATTCAATAACTTCTGCCATTGAAACATATTACTCTTAATTTTCTGCGTTATCAACGCATATATTTAAGAGCCTTTACTTTCATTGAAGAGTATAAACAAAAACCCCAATCCCTATTCAAAGGAATTGAGGTATTTGTTTAAAGAAGACAGAAAAATTCCTTCAAAGAAGAAACGAACCTAGCCGCCTTTAAGGTTAGTGTCGATTAATGCGCTTTTCGGCCGCTAAGGACATTAAAAACAATCATGACAATTGCAATAACAAGCAAAATATGAATAAACCCGCCCAGTGTGTACGACGAAACAAGACCTAACAACCAAAGTATAGCCAGAATAACTGCAATTGTGTACAACATAATTTACCTCCTTTTATCTATCTCTTTCGTTACTGGACAACATCCCTCACAGAATCCGCCACATCACGGCCGACATCCCTAATATCATCGCCTATTGTTCTCCTAAAAAGTGGCCGCTCTCCAGCAATAGCCCAAACAAGAAAGACCACCAGCAAAAATGTTAAAGCACCTGTAGGAATATACCCCCAAGACTTGCTGTACGGCCAGGCTGGCAAAGCCACAACGACGAGAGCAATAATTATAAACAGTAACAAAGTTTCGACAGACATTTAACTCCTCCTTTTTATTCGCGATACTTAACCTTTAAAATTCATTCTACCCTAGTTTCGCATAATCGAATTGGCAACAGTGCTGATATTTTTACCAAAACCTCTTGCGGCAGCGCAACCAACTGCCTTTACAACTATTAACCCGGCCAAAACAAACAAGCGATCTTTTTTGAACTCTTTATTAATGAAGCCTTTTTGAGTCAACACATCTACCCCGACTCCTTAAATTACTACATCCTCTTTCCTAATTATTATTTTAAGAGAATGGGAAATTAAAACAATTGTACCGAGGTATAACATTGCCGAGAATCGAAAAATATAGCTGGCCGGTTATTTCTCCGCTGAATAGCCTGATGCGGTAAGGGGAAAATAATATAGCGTATTGACAAAATCACTTAATCGCTTTTTATCGTCAACAAAAAAATGAATTGTTGATTAAATAGGTTTGTGCTCTTTTCTTTCTAACAAGATCCATCTCCAACCTGTAGTTTTTAATTCGTCCGTATCAACATCTTCAACCTGATAAGAGTTAATTTGACCGGGCTCATACCAAGTTTCTTTGCAATGAGGACAATCTATTATACTCGGCAAATTATATTTAATGGTTTTATTCAAGTGAATAGGATCCATCAAAGCAAGATGGCAGTCGGGAATGCCAAGCACAATGAAACCGCACATTTTACACTTAAAGAATTCCAGAGGCTCGCCGTTCCATTTGTTCTTTGTGCGAGCGTTGAACTCATTCAGGTTTAACATCGTGTGCTCAATTTTCATGGTTTTCTCCTTCAGGTTATTCTTTTTCCCTGTCAAAAAAAATCCTCAGCCATTTCTAACGAAGGTTTTACTTCCCCGATTTTACTTTTTATTATCGAAACCAGCTAACTGGTTTTATAGTCCGAAATTTACTCCTCTAACTCGGAACTAGCCTGATTGTGAAAACCCCTTACTCCTGATTCATCTTTCTGTCAAGAAAAGGACGCTGTCCCATTAATCCCTTAATATTTACCTCGAATGTCTTTTATCACATCCAGACTGCCAGTGCCATTATCATTATTAGGCACAGCGTCAAAAACTAAATTTCCCTTTTCATCGTATTCTTTCCAAAAACAACAAGGATTATCATCTTTATACATAATCTCTTGCTCAACTATTCCATTTTTATAAAAAGTTCTATACAAACCTTCACTTTTACCCTTTTTATGAAATTTTTCCCATTGAACTTTACCATTATTATAATAATGCCTCATGGGCCCACTTAGTTGACCATCTAAATAAGATTCTTCGTGTCTTAAAATATTTGTGTCTGGCCAATAATAAACAAAGGTTTCCTCTCCTTTTTGCCCTTTCCTATAGTGTAAATCATCATTAAAATATTTTTTTTCAAAACCTGGCTTTATACCATCTTTATAATCAATCATTCCTTCTAATACCCCAGAATCATTATAAAATTTAGCCGTTCCATTCCTCTTACCATCTTTATAAGAGATTTCATTTTTCTTTTTACCATTCTTGTAATAAGTTGTTTCTAACCCATTTTTTTTTCCATTTTTATAACTTATTGTCTTATTCAACTCTCCTGATTTATAATATTCTTTGGTTAATCCTTGTTCTTTATCATATCGCATAGAAACGACAGCTAAAAGGTTACCACTTTTTGAATAGAATTTCCTTTTATACGCTTTTTTTTCTAATATTGGAGTCCCTGTGACTTCACCTCCGTAAATATAAGGTCTTTTACTAAACTGTTTTGACAACACGCTTACTTGAAAAGGCAAAGAGAAAATGATCAACAGAAAGGTTATTAAGACAACAACAAAAGTGCCAAAAAATTCTGAATTTTTAAATGAACTTTTCCTTAGAACATACTCATCCCAAGCATTTTTAGGAGTAGGTAGCAATACAAGTCTCAAATTAGATCGAGTTATTTGCCATAAAAAGAATAAACATAGAGTTAAAAAGCATACCGGCAAACTTCGTGAATAGCCAATAACAAAAAAAACGATAGACAAAACCATAAAACAATTCCATAAGAAAAAGGACAAGGAAAGCCCCTTTTCCAACCTTTCAAACATCAACCAGCCTGAGTGGCAAAGAATAATTCCTATAATTACTAATATGCTTACTGCCATCGGGAACATGCCAACCCATGCAACACAAGCGACAAGAGGAGCAGATAAAACTACCAAAAATATTTGAAAGAAACCAACAAGTTTGACTTTGAATAACGCCTTTCCTTCTATAAATTTTTGCAACTCATTAGATGGAACAAAATAATTGATAACATCTGGACGGCTAAATGAATATAATATAAAAAGATAAACTAATAGCATCGGCGCAAAAAATGGCATAAAGGAAAATAAAGAAATACTTTCTGGATACAAAAAGGAACCATTAAATATCAAAGTAAAAACAACAGCCGTTAAATAGACAGAGAATGTCATAGGGATTCTTTTAACGACCCAATTTTTATTCAAGAAAATACCTATTATGCTACCGACCAATAAGAAATCACCAACAATAAACATACAAAATATGCCAAACCATAAAAAAACGCCAAAAGTATTGGTATAATTAATATTCTCTTTAAGCGCTTTAAATACATCTAAGATATAAAGATAATGGTTAAGCCTGGCTAGTAATAAAAAAATACAGAAACAGCCTAAACTTTTTAATAGAATTGGCAGTTTCTGGCGCTGAGAACCATCCCTGTTATTTATTTTTTTTGATTGAAGCACTTTTCCAGAAGATTTGTTTTGTACGGGTGACTTGATTGCGTATATGGCTAAACCAACTGCTAATAAGATAAAAATAAATAACAACCACATCATCATTCAGCCTCCATGTATCTCACAAAAAACACCGGGCCAAACCCGGAAAACGAAAAACGAAAAACAGAAAACACTTAGCCAACCTTCTTACTAAAACACGAATATGAATATCAGGATCAAACCGAACTTCCCCTGTTATTCTTGTAAAGATAAGCGGTTTCAGGTACGTCAAAGCCGCGAGTAAAAATCCGCACAATCAATTTGTTTTGTGATTATTATACAGCGGATCTTGATCTATTTAAATTGATTTTTTATTTTCGGACAAGTAAGGAGAAATATTACTGCAATACACCATGCAATTGTGCAAAATGTATGGATAGCTGCCGCTAAACTAATAGCTACGGGATGATCTTCGTTATTCATTTTTATTGTTTTTATTTCACATAACACCCGAAATCATAGGAACTGCTGAACGCTAAAATCGCAAGATAGTGTCCCTTGAAGTAAGATGTTAAATCTCCCATTTTAACTTGTTTTTTACATTTATAAAAATTTACGAAATCTTAAAAACTTTTCCTTTGTCATGAATATTTGCAAGCGAATATCGGAGTCAGACTGAGATAACCCTGTTATCTTGGACCCCCGTTATCTTCTGTTATGTCAATTGTTTTCCCATTTTTCGAGTCTGACCCCGTTGTTCCCAATATTTTATCGCTATGCTAGATCTTTCTGCTATCATAGGCCCAATGAAGGACAGCCTGCCTCTGTTTAGGTCGACAATCAATACCTCCCTTTTTACAATTCTTCTTTACCTGTGCTATATGCCTGGACATAGCTTTCCATCTCGCAATCTGCCTCGCATCTTCTAGTGTTAATCTTCGTCCCATATAATAACGACAATACCACTGAAACCATCCCCGCGGGTCTTGATAATATATCCAACCTTTTTTTAACCAATAACTTAAAGGCTTACTTGCCTTAACCCCAAAGTAATTTAGCTTTGGATTATGTTCTTCAGGAGATAATTTCGCGTTCTTGTACCAGTCATCAGGAAATTCTTCCCCACAATCTGTCATATATTTACCGCCAAAAACACCCATCTTAAGCATTTGCTTGGGAGTAAGTTCTGGTTTGAATTCAATGTTAAAATTTCTTCCTACAGGCTCTGTTAATGTATACCTGTAGTTTTTTTGCATCTTGTCATTTACTATTACAGTCTTTTTTATCATCTAGCTCTGCGCTTCCCCATTTCAGTGGACAGAGTTAATAAATAATCTGTAGCGTTTTTCGTATTCAAACGGACTCAAATAATCCAGTGTTGAGTGCCGTCTGGTACGATTATATCGCGTTTCAATCCATGCGAAAATAATTCTCTTAGCTTCTTCCCGAGTGTTAAAGATTTTCTTACGAATGCATTCAACCTTTAACGTGTGGAAAAAACTCTCAGCAACCGCGTTGTCCCAGCAATCACCTTTACGGCTCATGCTTCCGATAAAACCGTGTTCACTTAGAATAGCCTTGTAGTCATTTGCCGCGTATTGACTGCCGCGGTCTGAATGACAGATTAAGCCTTTACCAGGGCCGCGCCTTAGAATAGCCTGTGTTAACGCCTGCCTAGTTAATGTGCCAGCTATGGTTTTATCCATGGCTAATCCTACGATGCTACGCGAATATAGATCAAGAACTATTGCTAAGTACAGCCAGCCTTCTCTAGTCCAGATGTAAGTAATATCTGAAACGTATACTTTGTCCGGTGCGGACACGCTGAAATTACGATTCAAAATGTTAGGCCATACCGGCAAATTATGTTTTGAATCAGTAGTTACGCAAAATTTCTTTTTGTGTACTGCCGCAAGGCCGTCAAAACGCATTAAATGAGCTACTCGATTCTCACAACAGGCTATATTTATCGCTTTAAGTTCCCGCCAAATCCGTGGTGATCCATACTCACGTTTGTTTTGGATAAACGCTCGGCGTATTTCAATGAGCAATTTCTCGTTTTCTATTTTATTTTGGCTCTTAGGCCGCCTTTTCCATTCGTAATAACCGCTCGTTGATACTTCTAATAACCGGCATATTATTCCGAGCGGATAATCAGCACGATATCGATCTATAAATCTAAACCGTCCTGATCTTCTTTTGAAAATATGCCGACTGCTTTTTTTAAGATTTCGTTCTCCAGCTCAGATCTACGCAGCTTTTTGCGTAACGCAGCCAGCTCGGTTAAATGCCCCTTGCCGATAAACGCTTTATTTCCATCATCAGCATACTTCTTTTTCCAATTATACAATAAAGTAGGGGTTATCCCAAGACTTCTAGCTACTTCAGCAATGCTGCTGCCTTCTTCTGAGGCCATTTTTACCGCCGAGATCTTAAAATCCTTGTCAAAATGACGCGTTTTCTTCCGTTCCATTGAACACCTCCTTGAAAGATATGGTCAGCTTACCATTCTCTCTCCGTTATGTCCACTTTTTCGGAGGAAGATCACTCTACCTTTACCAGAATCCCGTACAGCAAGGAATTCGACAGGATAAGGTTCAAAGAAAGTCTGCTGCATTAGGTAACCTTCTTTAAACCTTACAATATATGACCTAAGAAGACTTAAAGGAACACTCAAGGGCGTTTGTTCCCTTCTATATTCCTCAAGTGTATTTAAGAAAAACCCTTTCTCTTCTGATGAAAGCCTTTCAGAAAAATACCCAAGAGCATGCATCATCACATTGATATTTGAACTATATTTGGGAAGTCCTGCTAATGCCTTATATAAATGGTCCTGGTAATCGGCAATAACAGCTTCAATTTTTTTCTTCTCAAAATTAGCAACTATTTGGCCCATTATTTTGAGTTCTTTCTGGTTATATGCCATTAGAAGTAATTTATTTTCTGCATGGAACTGTACTAAATCTTTAATGGTTGGCTGAGCTTTAATTTTTCTGAATTTAGCAGAAAGGAATATTCTTGTCAGAAAATTTTCCCTTAAATTAAAGTTTGTGAGCCTAGCCTCGGTTTCAATAGCAAGATGACCGAACTTTTCTAAAACTTCCCTTGCGAAAAAACCGGTTGTCTTTCCCGTTGGGCTTCCGGGCTTCAGACTACTATAAACCTTAACATCTTTTAAACCGCATGATGGTGAACGGTCTTTTAGTATGAATCCGTCAATGTCTCCAGTAGATGCAATAAAGTCTTTTGAGAACTTCTCCATACTCTTAGTCACATCTTTTCCGGTATTTAACTGTTGCAGGCTATAGCTTTCCCCTTCCAGGACTATTCTTCTCGGATCGCGTGGAATTCCAAGCCCGATCCTGTATTCAGGACACTCTGTAACAAAGCTGACATGCGCCTTCAGGCTTGCAATAAATCTATCGGGAATAATTTCACCATTCCACCTGCATGCTGCAAATCCCAGACATTTACTTGAAAATATCGTTGGCTTAATAAATTTTGCCATATCAGACCTTTATTTTAAAACTATCTCTTCTACCTTTTGAAAATTAGTTACAAGCATATACTTGTCAACTTCTATCTTAACTAAAACACAGTTTGGGTCATTTATAAAATCTTCTAAAAATGGAAATTTTTCAAGGTATATCTCCTTTAAAACTGTTTCATCTTCCTTGGCATCAAAGGCCTTTCCAAAAGCAGTTATTGACACTGCATCCTCAAAATCAGAGATACCATTAATGCTGCTGTTTATTAGCATTGATACTTGGGGTTTGGCTGACAGATACAAATACTTTCTAGTATCCCGTAAAGTTGCAAAGATTATACTTTTACATTCCTTATCAGAGACAAACCCGACCAAAGAAGTATAAGGGTATTCGCTCCCATATGTGGCAAGCACTCCCAACCTTTGTTTTTCAAAAGTATCTTTAATTATCTTATTTATGGTTCTTTCTGACATATCACACCTCACTTATTAAATTCTTGTTTTTTATATTTTACATTACGCTCAACACAAAACAAGAACAAATAAAAAGTCCCGATTTGGGCATACGAGAGATTAGTTGTCTTTTTTATCAGTACACGATTTTAAAGTATAACCTTGTGAAGGATAAAATGAAACGGCGGGAAAAAAGGGGTTTTAGTTTATAGATCCTTTATTTGACTTGTTTTACGATCTTATTTCAATATAGGCCTAATTTTATCCTATTTTATTATTTTCAGCAGATTTAATCGTCTTTCGGATTGGATGATTTTTTTAAAAGAAAAAGAAGTACTCACACTTGCTCGGACGTCGCCTTGCCAAGTGTTCAGGTAGGGAGGTTTTTCATCAAAGGAAGTTTGAATCTCACTGTTTCGGACGGAGCCTCAACAGTGTCCGGTTTTCTCTTCCTATATGTTCTGGAATATCATCCCCCTAAGGGATGAATGATTTTTCAGAAGAGGAAGATTGACGCTCACTGTTTCGGACGGAGCCTCAACAGTGTCCGGTTTTCTCTTCCTGTATGTTCTGGAATATCATCCCCCTAAGGGTAGGATGATTTTCCAGAATAGGAAGATTGACACTCACTGTTTCGGACGGAGCCTCAACAGTGTCCGGTTTTCTCTTCCTGTATGTTTAGAAATACCGCCCCCCATTCGGGTAGGGCGGTTTTTCATCAAAGGAAGAAAACCGGAGAGGGAGGGATTCGAACCCCCGGTGAGTTTAACCCCACAACGGTTTTCAAGACCGCCGCATTAAACCAAGCTCTGCCACCTCTCCAATATATGAAAGCTGTCAAACGTTCGTTACTCTCACGTCAAACACGCGGAGTACGCGTGTCAAACTGCTCGCCTAGGCGAGCGTCAAACGATTGATCCAAATCACTCAATCACTCAATTACTCAATTACTTAATCACTCTCTCTCACCCTAGACCCTTCTCTACTAAGGCTATTTCCTAAATAACACATATCTGCGATCATCTGCTTCCCGCGTCAGCGGGACTCTGCGATCATCTGCGAACAGCGCCGAAGGCGCGAATCTGTGATCATCTGCGAACAGCGCTGAAGGCGCGAACCCTAGACCCTAATTTATGAAATTATAGCATAAAGATATTTTCTAACAAGTATTTTTCCCTAAGAATATAGAGCTATACTATACCATCCGATCCGATATCGCCCGTAACACGTCTATCGGCGTTACTATCCCAACTAAAAGATTTTGCTGATTCACTACCGGAATGCCGCCGTACTTAAAGTTTACCATTAACTCTATTACCTTTCCTAAATAATCCTCGGGCATAACAGTTGTTACCTCCGACTTCATAACATGCTTTAAAATATATCGGTCAAGCTCTTCTTTATCATAAATATAAGCCCCCTCCATTGTCCGATGCGGTGAAACAGTTTTGTATATATCTCGCTGAGTTATTATTCCCCGTAACCTCCGCTCATCATCTACCACCGGAAGATGCCGGATACCTCTATCTTTTAACGTCTCCCAAACTAGACTAAACGGACTCTTTATGTTGACAGTATAAGGATTTTTAGTCATCACCTCCGATACCAATATTTTTAGCAACTGCATAACGCTAATACCTCCTTTATTTTATTATAATAAAGCTGTTAATTTCTGCTTTAACAACTCACAGGCCGGCTTTGCCTGCTGAAAAACTTTTTCGGCTTTAAAAAACTCCAAAAGGTCAACATCTAAAATATCCGGTCTTATATATATGTCCGGCGGACTGTTCTTAAGTTTCTCCCGGATTATCGATTTCTGCATAATATCAAAAGTGTTAAGCACCGTCTGTACCAAATGCGGTAACCGGCCACGAATAGGCTCGAACCCGCCCATAACGTCGACCGCGACAACAACATCACAATCAACCAATATATCATGAGGAACAGGGTTAACACCGCCGCCATCAATCATTACCCGGCCGGATAGTTCAACCGGAGTGAAAACCCCCGGTAACCCCATACTCGCCTTAACCGCCGGAAGTAACTCGCCGGACTCAATCACAACCTGTTCTGATGACCAAAAGTCAGTTGCAACAACGCTTAACGGTATATCTAACTCATTAAAATACTTAACGTCCATTACTTCATAAAGAAAATTTATAAATTTGTCGCCCTTAAATATCCCGCTAGGACTAAAACTAAAGTCAAGAAACTCAATCCACTTAAACACGTCTTTTTTTCTCTTCAAAATATCACGAAAATCGCTGCCCTTGGAGACAACCATGTTCATTACCCGCTGACGAATAGATTTAGCGGTTATACCAGAAGAATAAAGCGCGCCGATAATCGCGCCGATACTAGTACCCGAGATCCTGCACGGCCGGACCCCTAAATCGTCAAAAACCTCTAATACTGCCACATGCGCTAACCCTTTCGCCCCGCCGCCGCCTAAAGCTAACCCGATTCTTTTATCTCTTTTTAGTTTCATCTTCTTTCGCCTTTTAGGTTATAACGGTTATACCTTTAATTGTACCGCCGCAAATTAAAATTACTCTTTGAGAAAAAATTTTAGCCCGTTCAGTTAAAAGAACATCACTGTAATCAAAAGGAACAATTATATCAAGTAAAGCACGGGTTGTTGTTAAATCAACCGCGCTGCGGACAGAATCGGTTATCGCCGACCCAAACGGCCCCAACTCGTCTGAAACTGTATAACGGTCTGACAAGTTTACCGGCCGGCCGGTAAGGCCTTGATAAACTTCATTTTTAAGTCCTAACCGGACAGTTACGCGACCATTAATTTTATCACGATCGTAAACACATATTGGGAGTAAAAAATCCAGAGAACACCAGTTAGCCACGTCTACCAGAGAATTTACAGAAAAAAAACCTTTATCCTTTAAGGCCCGGCGTAACAATGATTCCGACGCCGGCCGATGTTTCGTTGGGTCTATACCTAAAGAACGAAACATATCCCGGGCAAAGGTAACGCCGGCAACGTCAGAAATGTTTTGGCCAAGATAATTAGTTCTATAATTTTCAGCGCAAGAAAGAAGGTTTTTAAATCCGGTATCATCGCGGCTGACTACAACACCTTCAATTTCAATAAATGCAACTTTTGCTTTAACAGACGGTTCTATTTTGAACATAAGGTTTCAACAAAAAGAATACCGGAAACAAGGCGCAAGGCACAAGAAACAAGACACAAAAAACTCGAATCGCTAGTCACGATAAAACCAGGGCCCAACTACCGACGGCAAAACAAATAAAGCTACCGGAACGGCAAAAATCGTTCCAAGCACTACCGACATGCCAAAACGCTGGGTCGGAGGAAACAAAGAAAACATAAATATTCCAAACCCGGCGCTGATGATAATCATCGAACTGATTACCGGACTCAACAGCTCCCTCCGGGCGTTTTGCCAAGCTTGCCAAAAACTGAATCCCTTTTTCACGTAACGCTGCATAGCAATAACCATATGTATCATTGAGTCAA
>JAQTSA010000161.1 GCA_028711575.1 Candidatus Omnitrophota bacterium
TAAAGCCATTGGAACTGCTCTATGTAGAAATTTGTATGCACCTTTTTTTAATTCTCTATTTTTCTTATATTCAATTGCATCTTCAAATATAGATTTAAGCATACCAAAAGTAAATTTTTCATTATTATTTTTCAAATATTCGCTTAATTTTCCTTCTCTGCCAAGTATTTTTTCATATTCTTCTTTTGCTTTTTTCGGATCTTTATCTATATGTGAATATGTGACATCTACTGGTATTTCAAGACTTTCAGTTTCATATATTTTTATAAATGATTTATAATTTTTCATATTTGTCTTTTTTATTTTTTGAACTTAATAATATTTGATAACATTGTTTATTTAATATTAAATCTGAAGCATACTTTAACATACTTTTTTTGTCTTGTTTATGAAATTTCATAACGTGTTTTGTTTTATCAAATAATTCTAAATCTGGTAATGTTGTTGATTCACCCATAACATATTTATGTGCTTTTTTATAATCAAGTGCATATGTGTTATAATTGTCGTTTGATAATATTTCGACATCTTTTCGATTTCCTCCCCACAATTCCAATTCGTCATAATATTTTTCTAAATCATTTAAGAATATGGCGAAACAGTGAATTCCTTTATATGGTAATTCCTTTTGTGTTCCTGTATTATCAAATTTTTTTGTGCGAACAAAAATAATATTATCAAGTTTTTCATATATTTTTACAAATAATTTATAATTCTTCATAATGATTTTAATTTTTTATAAATAATTTCTTAATTCTTCTTCATCCATATCATCAACTATATCTATCGCTAAATCTCTGTAATCTATATAATTCTTAATCTGTGAAATTGCTTCATCAGTATTTGTTCTACCAAACATATTATTTACATAATCTTCTGCATCTGAAAAATTATTCATATATTCATCAACTAATACTTCAATAATTTGATCTTCAAAATCAAAAATATTAATTAAATTTTTTGCGTCTTTGTTTGTACAATTATCATTAATATATTCTATAATATTATCTATATCTATATCTTCAACGTTATAATACTCGTCATCATCTGGTCGGGCTACATTTTTTTTATTTTTTATGATTATTTGTTTTGTGAAATATTTTAGAATTTCTTTTTCCTTTACCTCATAATTTTTTTCTAATATAGATATGAATCTTTCTATTAAATTATTTTCATATTTCCATTCATCTTGATATCTTTCATATTCATTATCTTTTATGTCACTTAAAAACCTATCGTCATCAATGTGTCTCCACACATATGTAGAATAATTTACTAAATCATTGTATCTATAATATTCCCAATTCATAATTTCATCTATCGCATTTTCTATAGCTTTATCATAATCTATTGTTGGTATATCATTTTTTAATTTTTTAATGTTTGATATTAAGATATTATATGGTTCTTCAAAAGACTGCCAAGTATCTTTAATAAGTTCTTCTAATGAAGAATAAATTGTATCATAATCTTTCCAGTTCCATGTTTTTTTAATTTCACCATTTAGTTCAATAGCTACATCTTTAGTTTTATCTAATTTATTACATATATAAATTAATCCTCCTTCTGGTCCTAAATGTGTTTTCCAAAATTTTTCATCATAAGTTGTACACCAATTAGATTCTCTCAATTTATTATTTGCTAATTCTGATGCTTCATAACATAAAGGTTTAAATATAAACCATTCATATGAATTACACAACACCCAAATATCATCACCATATTTATTTTCTGCACCATCGAAATCTCTAAGTTCATCCAGAATTTGTTTCATTTCATCTAGACTATCAATTTCTGATATTTGGTTAACACTCACATTATCCTTATTATTATCAAACATTTCAACATACATCAATAATATTTCTGGTAATGTTCGACCACCTTTATTATCAATTTCTTTCTTTTTTTCTTCTGATATATTCGAGTAAATTTTCAATAACCATTCAGCATTTTTATTAGAATAAAATTTATTAAAAATTTCTTCATTCATTTCAAGTTTATCAACATATTTTTTTCTTAATTGTAATTCTCTTTTACTTTCTATAAATAAAAGATAATTATTATATGAATACATAATTTAATTTTTCATCTATATATTAATTTTATAAAACAATTTTTCACATATTTGATATATAAAATAAAAAACTTATGGAACAACAAGTGACATTAGAAATGATGAAAAACTCAACTGAATTAAAATGTGAATTGTGTGAAAATACGACATTTAATGAAGTATTAAAAATTAGGAAAATATCTAAACTAATTACGGGACAGCAAAGGGATACGATAGTTCCTATACCAATGTTTGCATGTCAAAAATGTGGACACATTAATAAAGAATTTGATGAATTAAATTTTTAATTGAACCCCCTTTAAAGGGGTTTATTTTTTAATTGTTTAATTTATGACGTAAAAGTTGAATCAATCTTTTTTACATCCTTGCCTTTTGATAATTTTTTTCATATTTGATTTTATGAAATTAATATATAAGGTTAATGGAAATTTTAAAAAAATCAATAAAATCTGGTTATAGTGGTTATTCTGGTGCAGGAATTTCTGGTTATTCTGGTACATCAGGTTACTCAGGAATAAGTGGCTATTCTGGAATAAGCGGTTATTCAGGTGATTCTGGAATAAGTGGATATAGTGGTTATTCTGGATCATCAGGCATAAGCGGTTATTCTGGCATATCAGGGATCTCAGGTTATTCTGGCACATCAGGGATATCAGGTTATTCTGGAGCATCAGGCATAAGCGGTTATTCTGGAATTTCTGGTTATTCTGGCACATCAGGGATCTCAGGTTATTCTGGAATTTCTGGTTATTCTGGCACGTCTGGGATCTCAGGTTATTCTGGAATTTCTGGTTATTCTGGCACATCAGGGATCTCAGGTTATTCAGGAACAGGTACAAGTGGAATTTCAGGTTATTCTGGATCAAGTGGAATTAGTGGCTATTCAGGAACTTCAGGTATAAGTGGCTATTCAGGAATTTCAGGCATAAGTGGCTATTCAGGAACTTCAGGTACAAGCGGTCACTCAGGGATATCAGGTTATTCTGGTCATTCAGGTTATTCTGGTCAATCAGGTATAAGCGGTTATTCTGGAGCAAGTGGAATTTCTGGTTATTCTGGAGCAAGTGGAATTTCTGGTTATTCAGGAGAAAGTGGAATTTCTGGTTATTCAGGAGAAAGTGGAATTTCTGGTTATTCTGGTAAAAGCGGTTATTCTGGAGCAAGTGGAATTTCTGGATATTCTGGAATTTCTGGTTATTCTGGAAAATCTGGATATAGTGGAATTTCTGGTTATTCTGGATCAAGTGGAATTTCTGGATATTCTGGAATTTCTGGTTATTCTGGAAAATCTGGATATAGTGGAATTTCTGGTTATTCTGGAGCAAGTGGAATTTCTGGTTATTCTGGTATAAGTGGTTATTCTGGTAAAAGCGGTTATTCTGGAGTAAGTGGAATTTCTGGTTATTCAGGATATAGCGGAATTTCTGGTTATTCAGGATATAGCGGAATTTCTGGTTATTCAGGACATAGCGGAATTTCTGGTTATAGTGGAGTAAGTGGAATTTCTGGTTATTCTGGAACAAGTGGAATTTCTGGTTATAGTGGAAAATCAGGATATAGTGGAGCAAGTGGAATAAGTGGTTATTCAGGTATAAGTGGTTATTCAGGTACTTCAGGTAAAAGTGGATATTCAGGCAATTCAGGTATAAGTGGATATTCAGGCAATTCAGGTATAAGTGGAATTTCTGGTTATTCAGGCAATTCAGGTATAAGTGGATATTCAGGCAATTCAGGTATAAGTGGAATTTCTGGTTATTCGGGAGTA
>JAQTSA010000162.1 GCA_028711575.1 Candidatus Omnitrophota bacterium
TTTTGTTTAATTCTTATTTTCCGCTCGTTGATAAAAACCTTGGGGTTGATGAATTAATCAAAACAAATTATAAATGTTTTTTTTCAAAAAATGTGTTTATAAGATGGGGATATAAAATTACTTGGTTTATTAAAATATATAAGTACATGCATAATTCTGACATTTTGATCTGTTTAGATAAGCATTCTTTATTTACAAAATTTGCAAAATATGTTTGTGGAATAAAAGATATTGTAGGTCCCAATAATCTTTGGTTTGGATATGATATAAAAAACAATGATTCTAAATATTTTACAAAAACAGTTATAATGCCTGAAGATTCCGATAGAAATCATTGTATGATGAGATATCAACATATAATACGGTCAGTCTATTCGAATTATAATTTATCAATACCAAAAATTCCAGATACATCTAATTTGGCGAATAAAATAATAAAATTAATAGGAAATACAAAAAAATATAAGATTGTTTTATGTACACAAGGTACTGCCGTATGGAAATGTTTTGGTTTAGATTATTCAATTAAATTATTAGATATGCTGAAGCAGTTAAACAATGTTACTTTTTTTATTGTAGGTTCTAGTATTAATCAAAAAAAAGAAGCAGATCTTATAAAATTAAAATTACAAAAAATGGATATACACAACATTTGTTGTAAAACATCATTGTTAGAATTAAAAGAATTTCTTAAAAATATGGATTTATTAATATCTGTTGATACTGGAGTTGCTCATTTAGCAGCTGTATCAAATATCCCAATAATTTCTTTTTATGGGGCAACTTTGCCTGAACAGACGGGACCAATAACTTCAAAAGCAAATATGATATATCATAAACTTGATTGTTTGCCTTGTAATTCACAAATAGAAATAAATAAAAAAATCTGTAAAGAACCAAAATGTATATATAATGTAACACCTAAGCATGTTATGGAAATAATAATAAAAATACTAAGTAGTAAAAAATAAATAGTTTTTATTTATAGAATAATAATTCAACTAATTTTTGATGTATATTCGTTTTTTGTAAGAATTTTTTTAAAAATTTCCTATATATATGGTAAAAAAAACTCATAGAATATATTAATAAAGAGTTATGAGTTTCTTTTGTGATAGAAATCAATAATTTTCTATCATTATTATCTGACAGCATTTCGTAAATGCTCGACAGAGTGTTATGTGACCATGTTCTTTTTAATATCTTTTTATAACAATTTATAATTTTATCGTTTTTTCTATGAAAGACAGTGTTAAATAATATTTTATAACCATCACAGTCTATTTTGATTCTGTTGACCATTCCTTGTGTCGCAAAACTATCGTTACAACCTCTATATAGAACAATATAGTCATCAATATATTTTAATGTTATATTATTCTTTAACATAGATAGTAAAATATAACTGTGCGCATAAGCAGTGCCGATAAAAGATATATCAAATTTTATTAAGTTCCATTGTTGTTTTTTTACTATTATTACTGATAAATATGTAAATATTCCCATGCTGTTATTTAATGATTTTAAATAATATAACAGCTTGTTCTCTGTATCAAAATTAAAAATTTTTGTTTTAATGCTGTGTTTGATGATTTCAGGTTTTTTCAATGGTGTCATATTTATATCACACACGATATTATTAACTAGATAAATATCATGATTTTCTTTTATTTCTGATAAAATTTTAGCGATCCCGCCGTTGGATATCATATCATCACTGCCAAATAACCAGCAATATGCTCCATGAGCGATTTCAACAACTTTTAGATAATTGTTGTCTGCTCCCATATTTTTATTCCATCTGAAATAATTGATATTCGTATAAGTTTTTTGATACTGAAGCACCATTTGTTGAGTATTATCAGTTGAAGCATTGTCGCTGATACATATTTCGACATTGCTGTTTTTAATGTTTTTTAGTTGGTGTAATATATTATCTAATAATTCTCTTAGATATTTTTCTCTGTTATATGTTGGTATACATATTGATAGAGGAATTGACATCGGACGAACTCCTATTTATGATGCTTTGTTAAAAAATAATTATATCCAAAAAATACAGTAATTACAATATAAAATATTACGACAATCTAAGGCTTTTTCACTGTAAATGGATTTTTAAAATACAAATACAGAATACTCAAGGGATGAATAAAAAACAAAATTGGATTTTTTTTAATTCGTAGCGTTACAGTGCCTTTATGTCGTCTTCATTGCTGGATGTACTACGATATTTTAGGAAATTATATGTAAAATAACCAAAATCAGCATTAATGCTTTTCTATTTGTTTTTAAATGAAAAGATTTTTCTATAAAAATATCTTAACAATTTATATGGAATAAGCAAGTATATATAAAATCCGTATTTTAACAGTATTTTGTTATACGGGGCTTCTTTTATAATGTCTAATAATAATTTTCTTTCTGTATTATTTAAATTACTCAAAATATAAAGCATTCTGAAAGAAGGACGGCTTTTTTTTAATAAATACTTATAGTAAATATTTATTTTTTCATTGTTGTCAAAAATATTCGAGAATAATAGTTTGTATCCGTCAAAATCAAGCTGTATTCTTTTGATAATTCCTTCTGACATAAAAGCATCATTTTCTCCTCTGTTTAAAATAAGATATTCGTTGATATATTTCAATGTCATATCTTTTTTCAGCATTGATAAAAGAATGAAACTGTGAGAATAAGCTGTTCCTATAAATTTTTGGTTAAAAGATATTGAATCCCATTGGATTTTTTTAAAAATTATTGATGATAAATAAGAAAAAAGACCTGTTAACGTATTAAGTGATTTGAAGTAATATATCAATTTTTCTGTTGTTCCGAAATAAAAATATTCTGATTCTATATTCCTTTTAAAAATTGGAGTATTGTTTAAATTTTTCATATTTATGTCGCATTCTGTTTTGTTAACTAAATAAATATCATTTCCGTATTTAATTTCAGATAAAATTTTACTTATGCCGTTTTTTTCTATTTTGTCATCACTGCCAAATAGCCAACAGTATTCTCCGTTTGCGATTTCAACAACTTTTAAATAATTAGCATCTGCGCCCATATTTTTTTTGAATTTGAAATATGTTATATAAGGATATTTTTCTTTTAATTCTTTTATCATTGATTCAGTATTGTCTTCAGAGGCATTATCGCTTATACAAATTTCAATTTTGTTTTTATATATAGTATCGTCGATTTGGAAGAATATATTTTCCAGCAATTCTTTTAAATATTTTTCTCTATTGTATGTCGGAATACAAATTGACAGGATATATTTCATTTCTTTTCTCCAAACGATTTAAAAATTTTATAAGACTTATATGGTAATATCCAAGCACTTGTACAAATAAAAGATAGGATTAATCCTAGTATTATGCCGTTTATACCATATTTTAGTGATAAAAAATATTGTGCAATAATGCTTATTGCTGCTTGAATCGGAGTATATATCCAAAAAATTTTTAAAACATTAATGCTTTGCAAAAACATTGCATAGGTATCGCTAATGATTCGTAATATATAGTATATGCAAAATAAAATAAAAAATGATAGTGTTAGATTAATTGTCATCGCAGGAGCTAAAATTTTAATAATAGTGCTTCGGAATACAAAAACGCCTATTATGCAAAGAATCATAAAGACAATGCCAGTATAAGTATACTTTTTCAATGACTTTTTTAAATGCATATATTTTTTACTGTTAAATAATTCGCAACTTACAGGCCAAAAAGCAGATAAAAGAGATGAATATATGAAAAAAGCAAACATAAATACTTTATTAAATATATTATAACTTGTGATATGTGCTGCATCTACTGTT
>JAQTSA010000163.1 GCA_028711575.1 Candidatus Omnitrophota bacterium
AATTTTCAAAGAGCGCATTTTGGCATCATAGAATCAGGTGCGATCCCTATTGATGTTTTTAAATCTCGACGCTCTTTTTTACGACAACGGTTTTCAAATATTGTCAACTTGACTTGAAGACAGTACAGGGGAAGAGGAGATAGAAATTTGTAGAAATGGATAGAGATTGATAGAAATGTGTTGTCTTTAAAAATAGCGCTGATTATTTCACAATTGAATTCCAACCAATTTCTATTTATTTCTAATCCAATTGTTTAACGTAAGAGTAGTGAACGTTTGACAATAAGCTACGAGCTACGAAACCGATAAACGTTTTACGGTACTATTAGGAAATAGCCTTGATAGGGAAGGAATCAAAAGATTGATATATGATTGTATTTGAGTTCAAACAGGTGATTATACCAAAGAAAATGTATAATCGGTGATCATCTGCTTTCGGCGTTAGCCGAAGTCCGTGATCATCTGTGAACAGTGCCGCAAGGCGCGAAATAATATGGATCCAATAATCTCTTTACAAAACGTTTCAAAATCTTATGACGGTCGAAAAATAATCGATAACATAAGCTTTGATGTTTATCCCGGCGAAACTTTTGTTATTATGGGCTGTTCCGGCTCCGGCAAAAGCACTTTACTTCGGCTTATGACCGGATACCAGGCTCCGGAAGAGGGAAACATTTTTATAAATTCCCGCGACATTTCTAAAATATCAAAACAAGAACTCGATGAAACCCGAAAAAAGTTTGGAATGGTTTTTCAGTACTCAGCGTTACTCGACTCACTCTCAATAGAAGATAACGTGGCCCTTCCCTTACGTGAACATACCGATTACGACGATAACCTTATTCGGATTATTGTTAGAATGAAACTGGCTTTAATAGGGTTACGCGGGTTTGAAGACCATTTACCGAACGAAATCTCCGGCGGAATGCGTAAACGTGCCGGTCTTGCCCGGGCGATCGCCCTTGACCCAAACATAATCTTTTATGATGAACCGACTTCCGGATTGGATCCGGTTATTGGCGGAGTAATCGATGAACTGATTCATGACTTGAGCCGTCAGCTTAGAATCACCTCAATTGTTGTTACCCACAATATGGCAAGCGTTTTTAACATCGCCGATAGAGTTGCTATGGTTCATCAGGGCCGAATCATTGAGATTGCCTCACCGGAAGACATCAAAAATTCCGAGAACAAATATGTTCAGCAGTTCATACACGGCCATGCTGAAGGCCCGATAAATTTTCTTGACCAAAACGCTGATTTGGTAAAAGAGTTTTGCCTGTTAAAAAGGAGATGCCCCTAATGAAGGTAACAAAAGAAGTAAGAGTAGGTATTTTTGTTTTTCTTTGTATCGTTGGGTTTTTATATTTGGTTGTTAGTACCGGGCGGTTTAATTTTTCTGATAAAGGCTACACCATTTACGTATCTTTTGATGACGTTTTAGGCTTAGCCAAAAGCGCCCCGGTTATGTTTAACGGTTTAGAAATCGGTATGGTTGAAGACACTGATGTATCGTATAGCAGCGGTTCACAAGCTAAAATCGTTTTAAAACTTAAAATTGACGACAAAATTAAAATACCTAAAAATTCAAAAATCACAATCAAGACCTTAGGATTTATGGGTGAAAAATATGTTCACATATCAAGCGGCTCTAGCCTGGAATTAGCTTCAGCTGGTACGATGCTTGAAGGGACAACGCCAAGTGACATGGACAAAATTTTGGTAGAAGCTGAACATCTTGCAACTCAAGTGACTGAAGTCGCCAAAGCCGCCCAATCTTTAGCTTTAAACATAAACACAACCGTTTCAGAAAACCGGGAAATTTTAAATAAGCTTTTAGCTAATAGCAGTGAGGTTACCGGCCGGGTCAACCTTACTTTAAAGGAAAACGAGGATTCTTTAAATTTGTTGCTAACAAGCCTTGGTAACGCTGCCAAAAACTTTGAAGAGTTCAGCGCCGACCTTAAACTTCACCCCTGGAAACTTCTGGTTAAGACAAAGTCTAATAAGATTGATAATTAAGTCAAACGATAGTCAAACCGTCCTCCTCGGCAGAGTTGCATCTGCCTTCGGAGAGACTGTCAAACAGTGGTCAAACATTGTTTTGAAGAGTCAAACGGTTGTCAAACAGTAGTCAAACCGCCCGCCGCTGGCGGACTGTCAAACATTGTTGGAGAATAGAAACGATTGTTTGACGGCACGATAGTGCCAGTTTGACGTGAGCAAAGCGAACGTTAGACACGAACGCAGTGAGTATTTGACGGCTTAGTCGTAGACAAGCCAGTGTGACAATTGTTTGACGGCACGTCAGTGCCGGTTTGACGCTCGCCGAGAGGCTGAGCAGTTTGACACGCGTACTTCGCGTGTTTGACGCCAGCGTAGCTGGCCGGGACTGGTTGTGACCTGTACAATAAGCAGAAACGTCTTACCCAAATAATTCTTTCATTCCGCCCAGAACATCATTGAATGGCACGGCTTTAACTTTTTTGTCAATCATGTACCGGCGTTTGCCGGGATAGATAACGGCTACGCCTTCAAGCTTTAAATCAGTTAAGGCGTTTTTTATTGATGGCGTCATCTTGGGAGCGTCGCAACGTTTAATTTCTATGCCGTACATCCGGCCGCCTTTATTAAACACCAGGTCTATTTCTGCTCCTTGGTGGGTAGCCCAAAAGTAAGGGCGATCGATTTCAAGGATAAAGATCAGCTGTTCAATAACAAATCCTTCCCATGAAAATCCACAAAGCGGATGCCGCAAAATTTCTTCTTCTGTTTTTAATTCCAATAAAGAATGTAATATTCCCGTATCACGTAAATATATTTTTGGTGACTTAACCTGTCGTTTTTTTATGTTAACGTGCCAGGGTGGCAGTTGCCGGGCCATAAACACACCGGTAAGAATATCCAGATATTTACGAATGGTAGGTTCGGATAGTCCTAATGAGGCGGCAATCGGCGCCGCGTTCCATATTCTTCCGTGACAGTTTGCCAGCATCGCCCAAAAGCGGTGTAACGTGATAGATGGAAGATCTATTCCTTGTTTTCGTAAATCGCGTTCCAAAAAAGTTTTAATAAAACTTGCCCGCCACTTAAAACTGTCAGAATCGGTTTTAGCCAGAAAGGATAGAGGAAAACTTCCTCTTGTCCAGAGACTGAGAGATTTTTGTGTTCCGACTTCAGAAATATTAAAACCTCCTATTTCAATCAACTCTAATCGTCCCGCTAAAGATTCTGAAGATTGACGTAACAGGTTTTGTGACGCGCTTCCAAGAATTAAAAATTTGGCGGGCAATGGCTGTCGGTCTAATAATACCCGTAGAACCGGGAAAAGTTCCGGGCGTTCCTGGACCTCGTCAATAACGACTAATCCTTTTAAGGGTTCAAGAACGTTTTGGGGGTTAGTTAAGGCTATTAAACTTCTTTGATCTTCAAGATCAAAATAATTAATAGAATTGACATCGGTTAATTCCCGGGCCAGTGTTGTTTTACCTGACTGCCGGGGCCCTAAAACTGCTACCGCCCGGCCGCGTTCAATTGCTTCTTTGATAAGCGTAAGATATTTTTTTCGAGCTATCATATCTTAAATATACCATGAAATTCTAAAATTTCAATTTCTTTTTTCATGGTATTTTTTAGACTTAAACCCTATCCCCTGACAAGGAAGGCTCGCTACGCTCGCGTCAAATGTTCACTCTGTTCACGTCAAACACGCTTACGCGTGTCAAACTGGCACTAACGTGCCGTCAAACAATTGTCACACTGGCTTGTCTACGACTAAGCCGGCAAATACTCACTGCGTTCGTGTCAAACGTTCGCTTTGCGCAC
>JAQTSA010000036.1 GCA_028711575.1 Candidatus Omnitrophota bacterium
TACTTTTCATGCCGTTCCTCCTTTCTAAGAGTGGTTAATATTTACTTTTAACCAATTGTAGCTCTGATAACATATGTTATCAACCTACGTGCTTTAGAAGGATGGAGCGGCGCTCCATTATCTCTACGCTCTATACCCTGAACCCGAAACCCTATACCCTATTTTACAATGTTTGACCATTGTTTGACAGCCACGATCGATGAACGGGCGGTTTGACAATCGTTTGACTATCTCCTTACCCTATCCCCTAAACCCTAAACCCTGAACCCTATACCCTAATAAATACACGCGCCTGGCAGGGCTCGAACCTGCTACATTCTGCTTAGAAGGCAGATGCTCTATCCTGATGAGCTACAGGCGCAAATAAAACAAATAACAAATACAAGATGCCGTGTCCCGGAGCAAGGAAAGTTGCTACGGGAAGATACAGGCGCAAAAAAAATTTTTAAAAAAAATTATTGGCCGCGTTCTTGTGAAATAACTGTATCAATAACGAACGTTTTCGGTTTCATTGACTCAAGGCCAAGAGCCGAAGCCCAATACTCAAGCGACTTTAGGCGGTCACCTTTGGCATCATACAGCAACCCAAGGTTCCATAACGCCGGCTGATAATGCGGATCTATTTGTAACGCCTGAATAAACGATTGTTCCGCGGCATCGGCTTCTCCCTGACGCAAGTAAATCACGCCGGAATTGTTGACAACCGCTTTGTACAGGTCTTTATCGTCGGGCGCGACAAGAATGGCTTTTTTGTAAGAAACCATCGCCTCTTCAATGTTACCATGCTGTTGAGCTTTTACTCCTTCATTATAATAAACAATGGCGTGTTCTGAAGCTACTCCGGCCGGATACGTTACAGAAGAAAAAGTCATTAATATGAGAAATAGCATTAAAGAACTGTAAACTCTCATATCGCCCTCCTATCTTTCAGATAGCGTTTAGGGGTACTACTATAATACCTCTAATCGCACCTGCACTTTGCCAGGTTATATCAACAAAAAAAACATCGGGGGAGTGGGATTCGAACCCACGACCCCATGGTCCCAAACCATGTACGCTAGCCAACTGCGCCACCCCCCGAAAAAATTAAAAAAACGTAATAACCGCCTGATAAAGATAACAGTTTCTTTATTATACAGGCTTTTTACACCCTGTAAAGACTCATTTTCAGAAATACTTACCTAATAAGGGTTATTGCCAGTTTCCCGACATCTTCCGGCGACACTGACCGCAAACAAACAAACCCTTTTTGGCAATTATGAGCAAGACATTCCGTGCAACCGACATCTTTATGAAAAAAATAAGAATTTTCACCTAACGGCCGCCACCGGTCAGGCGATAACCCTTTATCGGCCCGCCCAAAAATCGATATTACCGGGCGGTTCAACGCCGCGGCGATGTGTACCGGCCCTGAATCGTTAGACACTAAAATATCGCTATAGTTGATCAGCGCCGCTAGTTCTGAAAGCGATACCGCGCCCCGCAAATCGATCAAGTCACAACAGCTAACCAGTTTATCGCTAAAATGTTTGTCGGCCTTATCACTAACTAATACAACTTTAACTTGAGCATGATCCTTAACAAAATTTATCATCTCAGCAAAATGGTCGATTGGCCATCGTTTGCTCGGACAAGATGCCGACGGGTTAACCAAAAGAATCTTGTCGGTCGCGCCGACACCTTTTTCTAAAAGTAACGCCTTGACTCTTTTCTCAGCCTGATCTTTAACCACAACCGTCAGACGCCTGTCGTCAACCTTTACCCCAACACTTTCTAAAAGGCTAAGAGTATAATCCCGTTCGTGAAGTACCCCCAGGTGTTTGATGTTTTCTAATCGGTCGGTAAGAAGCCAGCCGGCCTTGCTGTTCCAGCCAATGCGCCGCTTTATCCCGGCAAAAAAAGTTATTATGTGCGCCCGGTTTGTCGGATGAAGAATTAAGGCTAAATCAAAAGATCGTGCCCTAATCTTTTTTATGAACTTAACGGTCGACAAAAAGGTCTTGTCTTTACCGTGCTTATCGTAAACGATCAGCTCGTTAAGATAAGGGTTTTCTTCTAACAACTCCTTAGTATAAGGCCGGCACATAAAGGCGATGTGCGCCTCAGGAAACTGGCGGCGAAGGTTCGCAATAACCGGCGTTGACAAAACAACGTCACCGATTCTGTCAGTACGGACAATCAAAATTTTTTTAGGAACGCGCATTACTTAAAGAGTTTGGTTACTGAGTTACCCCCAGCTTAATTAATTGTTCAATCACCATGCCGGGCTCTATCCGCATACAGATGACATTTTTAGGGCATTGCGCCAACGAACAAGGCGCGCACGCTACCCCGTCATTTTTCAATACCACCGCCCGCGCTGACCATGGCCCGTAACGAGCATCATCGGTAGGTCCAAACAAAGCTACGACCGGTAAATCTAAGTAACTGGCCAAATGCAAAATACCAGAATCAACACAAACTATTCCCTTACAAAAGTTTTTAAGTAAATACCATACTTCGACCATTGATGTTTTTCCAACTAAATCAATAACCGCTGGTTTAGAAAGGATACCTTTATAAAAGTCGCGGTCAGAATCCTGGCCTAAGACAACTACTTTTTCGCTCCGTTTAGACAATTCATCAACTAACTCTTTTAACTTGTCATATGGATACTGCTTCAAATGTGATAAAGAAGAACAAGCCAGAAAAACATGTTTCTCTTTAAACCGGTTATCCCAATCGGCCCGGGCATTTTCGTCAAGATTAAACTTTCCTTCCAGCGGTTTTTTTATTTCAGCGATACCTTTAAGTAACGATAAATACCGGTCTTTAGAATGACGAATCTTTTTGAAGTTACGAATAAACGGCGTGCGCCGTTTGGCAGAAATAAGTGCCGGTATAAAGGTATTTTTCAGATCGACGATTAAGTCGTACTTGCCGCGTAAGGAAAGAACAAACCGCATTTTTTGAAGCGAGCTCCATTCTTTACGAAAAAGGATTACTTCATCGATAAAAGAATTAGCGATTAGGAATTGTTTTGTCCGGGGAGAGACTATTGCCGTAATCGTAGCGTCAAAGTACCGGGTCTTTATCGCGTCCAGCACAGTCAACGACATTATCGCGTCACCAAGGTTTGTCGGAAAATTTATTATTATTTTCATGACTTTACAGTTAAGACAAAATTTTCCGGGCGCACTCAACCACTCGTTCTACGGTTATTTTTTTCATACAGATGTTGTTAGTACAGGTTTTTTTGTAACAAGGAACCGCGCAACTTACCTCTTCGCTCAAGATAGTAACGTTTTCACCGCGCGGCGCCGTCACTTCCGGCGAAGTAGGACCAAACAAGACAATCAGGTTAGCGCCCATCGCGCCGGCTAAATGTGCCGGGCCGGAATCGTTTGACACAACCAGGTCGACCGCCGAAAAAAGCGCGCCCAACTCTTTAAGGCTGGTTTTACCGCAAAAATCAAAGTAATCGCAGTCCATCGAACTGGTTACCCGGTTAATTATATTCTGCTCTTTTGAAGAACCAATAAAAATTACCGCGCAGTTAAAATCTTTAACTAGTTGATCACAAAACCAGGAAAAAAAATGCGGCGGCCACCGTTTTTGTTCCCAATTAGATGAGACGTGAACGCAAACAACACGGACGTGATTTTTACGCAGTTCGTTTACTTTATCACCAATAGCCGACCGGATATCTTCCGGGACAAAAAACTGAGGGATTCGCTCTTCCAAAACGACCCCGGCCTGTTTAAAAAGGCTGAAATAAATATCCTGGCGATGACAGAGAAAATGCGCCGGCATAACTTCCTGAGTAAGAACGAACCGGTTTTTTAACCGCTGATACCCGACTCTTACCGGAATTTTTGCCAAGGCAGCGATCAAGGCTTTAGTAAAAGACCTTTGAACCAAAAAAGCAACGTCAAACTTTTGTTGTCTCAGTTTTTTTAAAAGCTTAAACTTAGCAAAAATCGACCGGTCTTTACCTCGATCATCAAAAATTATTATTTCATCAACATAGATGTTATCTCTAAACACATCGCTGACCCGATCAACACAAAGTACCGCGGTATAAGCGTTATATCTATTTTTAAGGGTCTTAAAAACCGGGGTAACCATAAGCGCGTCGCCCAGCCAGTTAGGTACCGCGACCAAAACCCGTTTATCCTGAAGACTATCGCGAATCATTTTTTAATTGGGATTTTTCGGTGTTCTAAACACATTATAAAACCCGGAAAGCTTTGCCCAAAGCCGAAACCCTAAATCACGGTCAGTGACCTTTATCCGGCGAAGAGCGTATCGGTCTCTTTTTTTAGAGTACCCTCTATTTGTAGTACAGGCGCAGCTGTACCCTGCATCTTTTACCAAAGTTAAGCAACGCTCATCAAACCCGCCAATAGAATAAGAAAACGTAGGTACCGCAACACCGAACAGAGTTTCCAAGGCTTTTTTTGAGTCGATGATTTCTTTGGTCAAAGCTTGGTTCTCCAAGCCCGGCAAATATAAACCGTTTAGCGTATGCGAGCCGATTTCAATATCTGTGTTTTGAATGATATGACGCAAATCAGCCTGAGATAACGACTCTTCTTTTCCTAATTCATTAACAATAACAAAAATCGTCGCCGGCATATCATATTTTTTTAAAATGTCAGCGGCAAGCGTGTTATTCTTAAATCCGTCGTCAAAAGTTATAACAACCGAGTTTCTTGGAAGTTTCTTTTTCTCAATTAAGGCTCGACAGTACTCCGACATCGAAAGAACAAAATATCCCTTCTGTTTAATAAACTGGATTTGCTTCTCAAAGTTTTCCGGCGACACCGCGGCATAGCTGTTGACGCGGGATGAGTCAATTGAGTGGTACATCAAAATTGGGGTATCGTAACGAAAATATAAGTACCCGTAAAAAGAAAAAAATAAAACACATAAAATACTTAACCATACATAAAAACTTCGTTTCATGACTTATCCCCTGGTTTGTTAAACATCAACTGCGCTTGTTTGTAAACCTTGACTGTTTTCTCAGCCATTGCCGGTAAAGAAAAAGTGTTAAGTGCCGTGTCATAAGCCGCGACGACTTTATTTAAAAGCGGCGCATCAGCAATCAGGCCTTCAATTTTTCGGCCCAAATCATCTGAACTATATTCATAAAACAAAAACCCATTTTCCTTATCGCGGATTATTTCTTTTATTCCACCTACATTATACCCTAAAACAGGAACTTCTTTAGCAAAAGCTTCAAGAATAACAAACCCGAACCCTTCCTCACGGGAAGGAACAACCAGCAAATCGCAAAGGTCTAAAAAAACATCAGCAGAACAATCCAGAAACTTTACCTTTTCCGATAAGTTATTTTTACCGATTAACTCGGCCAACTCAGTTTTAAGTTTACCTTCTCCGGAAAAGATCAGCCTCAGCTGAGGATACTTTTTCTCCAGGTTTTGAAAAGTTTCAAAAGCTAAAAGCTGGCCCTTTTCCCGCGACAGCCGTCCCAGCACACCCAAAACAAAGGTTTGTCGGTCTAAAGAAAACTTGGTACGGTTACCGGGATTTTTTTTTGAAAAATCCGACCGGTCAATTCCATTGTATACAACTGTGATCTTTGATTGATCCATCTTTAAATCTTTAATTAAATGTTCTTTTACTGACTCACTGACCGCGATAGTCTTAACGCCGGAAAAAGGTATCCGACGGCGCAAAAAACTTTTTCGGTAAAACCCGTGAAACGAACTGATATAAGGCACTTTAAAACGAAGACTTAAAAGCATCGCCAAAAGTTGCGTAACGCGAGTATTAGCATGGATCAAATCAACTCGATTTTGTTGTATCCATCGGGCCAACTTTAAAAACGACAAAAAAACTTTAAAGCTGATAATTGACTTTGTTTTAATTGGAACAGTAATCTGGCGGACATCTAAATCGTCTAACTTTGTTGTCCAATTCCCGCCGGAACTGGCAACAAAAACCTCATGGCCGCTGTCTTTAAGCCCTTTAACCAGATTAAGACAATACCTGGTTATACCGCCGCAATTAAAATGAGTTGAAAGAATTAGTATTCGCATCCTGGTATTTTTAGTTTATCGGCCAAGGAGTTCTGTTATTTTAGATAGAACCTCCTGAGCGGCCACCTTGGTTATGCAGAGATTACCTTCTTTCAGCCGGCATTTTGGCCGGTAACAAGGCGAACATTTTGTTTGTAAACCAAGGACATGTAACCGGTCACACGAAACGGTGTGACGGTTCGGGTCGGTCGGACCGAATAAGGCGATTGTCGGAACATTTAAACTTATCGCCAAATGCAGCGACGCTGTATCCGGCGTAATAAACACCTTACATTTAGAAATAATGTGGGGAAGGTCAATCAAAGTTGTTTTCCCTGTTAGATTATAGATTTTCCCGGAAACTAAAGCTTCAATTCTGCCAGCCAAGGATTGTGAAGATTCATCGCCGATCAAAACAACGTTATAGCCTTTTAACTCTTTATGAATAAGCTTAATTAGTTCGGTTATCCGGTCGATAGGCCAATTTTTTGATGTCCAGCGTTTAGATGCCGATAAGTTAATGCCTATCAGGCGATCCTCAGGCAGGCCAAAGACTTTTTCCTGGCCAAGGTCCCAAAACTCAAGCCGTTTATCACCGAGATTAATGCCAAGGAGAGCCAGAATTTTTTCTTGTGAAGTCAAAGGATCACAATTTTTAAGGTACTTAACCGGATTAGTTAAAATCCGGCCCCAGCGAATATCGTAACCAAAAGAAAATCTTGGCAAACTTAAAGCGGCAATCAAATGCGAGCCGCGGCTGTTCTGTAAATCAACGATATAGTCGTACGAATTACGGCGTAACTCTTTAGTTAAAAGCCAAAGGTTTTTAAATTTTTTGTAATCTTCGTTAACAGTTATGACCTCATCGACGTAGGGACATTCATAGAGCAGACAAGCATATTTTTTTAAAGTTAAAACCGTTATCTTCGATTCAGGGTAACGCGCCTTTAAGGCTTTAAAGGTTGGTACGGCCAAAATTATGTCGCCTAAAGAGGATATTTTAATAACTAATATTCTATGAAAGGTAACCGCGTTTTTGTAAACCTGACGCGTTTGTTCTAAACAACGGTCAACGGTATATTTTTCTTCAACCTTTTTTCTTCCCCGTAAGGAAAATTGTTCCGCTAAACGCGTGTCCGAAAGAAGATTTATAACCGCAAGAGCTATCGCTTCACTGCTTTTAGGAGGAACAAGTGTCCCGTCAAAACCGTCTTCGATTATCTCGCTGTATCCGCCGACAGACGTAGCCACAACCGGAACACCCGCCGCAAAAGCCTCAACAATGACCCGGCCAAACGATTCTTCTATTACCGAAGGCGCGACTAAAACCCGAGCCTCAGCCAAAACCGACGATATATCGCTTTGCCGGCCGACGAACTTGACGTTATAGTCTAAGGAAAATTTGCTGACCAAGGTTTTAAGCTGGCCGAAATACTTCTGTTTTGAAGCGTCAGCTGAGCCAACAATTTTTAGAATCATGTAGGGATGCTGACGAACTATTTTTTTAAAAGCCTGGATCAAATACTCGTACCCTTTAGAAGGCGATATCCGTCCGACAGCAACTATAACATTATTGTTCTTTCGGGCGGAATATTTTGTGTAGGGAAAGTTATCCAGATCGACCCAGCGGTTGATAATAACAATTTTATCGTTTGGCACTCCGTAGTTAAGGGTCATGTGGCGAGCGACAACCCGTGACGGACAAACAACAAATTTTCCCCAGCCCATAACCTCACTAGAAATGCGGCTTTTGTAAACACCATGAGCGGTAGTCAAAAAAACACTCTGAGTCTTTAAACAAGCAAAAAAGCTGATCCAGGCCGGAACGCGGCTTCGGGCGTGAACGATTGAAGCCCTTTCAGCCTTTATAATCTTTCTCAGTTTAGCGATCGAAACTAACGACAACAACGACTTTTTGTAAACGTTCATCTTTATGTGTTTTGCCCCAAACCCCGTAACTTCAGGGACTAAATCTCCTCCGCCGCTGACAACAACGCTTTCGATATCGCTATTTTCAAAATAAGACACCAGATCAACTACGCCCCGTTCAACGCCGCCGACACTCATTTTTGGCAAAACTTGAATTACTTTCATAACATTAAATAAATAGATATTTTTAAATCTCAGCTAAAAGAGTGTAGATATCGCTTCTTTTATTTTTTTCCGGTTTTGATCAAAGACTGTTGATGCCGCCGGTTTAATTTCATCAATAGCAAACGGACTGGCTAAGATCACAGCATCATCTTTAACTGACTCCAAAAAAACATTATACTTTGAGTCAAGCCTCTCCAAAAGTAAAGCAACGCACGGCTTTTGCAAAGAAAGAACTTCCGAAATCATCGAGATACTTTCTCCGCTGACAAAGACGATCTCAGCGCTTTTGACAAACCCGTCAAAAACAAAGTCGTAGTTCGCGCGGTTAGCAAAGACAACGGCCTCACAATTTGTGAAAGTGGAAAGTTCGGTCGCGATTAGTTTCTCATCTTCATAAGAAGTCCGCCGGGAAGTGCTGAACAAGATCTTATAGCCTTTTTTTTCGGTAAACTTTCGCAGTTGGTTTAAGAACAATTTAAGGCTTTCAGAAAACATTGCCCGATCAAACAAAGCGCCGCCGATAAAAACAGCTATTTTTTTCTTATCACTTAAATTAAACTTTTCTTTACAGATTTTAAACTTATCATCAAGTGCCGCCGGATAGAAAAGCGAGCCTTTTATTTTAACGCCGCCGTCAAGATTAACCCGGTCATGTTCCGGCAAAATTGCCAGATCAAACTTTTTAAGCGGTATATTAGCCCTGAGCAAAACGACCGATTTCGCGCCAAGATAATGTGAATAAACCCTATTAACTGCAGCGACAAAACTTCCGGCACTGATCACAACATCAGGAGCTAAAGAATCAAGGATTTTCATAGTTGACGGCGACAAAAAAAGCTTTAAAAACTCACCGCGCCCCAAACAGCGTTTGCTTGATAAAAAAGCGTAAAGTTCCATTATAACCCGAGACAACTGATTCCGGTACTTGACGTCAACCACATGACTCTTTACCTGATACTCGGTTTCTTCCAGAAACGACAAAAAGGCTTTTGACTGTTTGTAATGTCCGGCTTTACCGTCAGAAAGAATTACCGCGGTTATATCATTTTTTCGTTTGAACCGTTTAAACCACCAGATATACATCTCGGGGTTTCGATACAGCAATTCTTCATAAACCGCGTGAAGCGACAACAGGACTTCTTCGTCAGTTTTTCCTTGGGGGTCAATCGCATCCCCTATCTCTAAAGTGTTATGAAATCCTTTTTCACGCACTGTAAAATAAGGATAAATTTTTATTTTAAGTTTTCGGGCGATAAAAACTGCTCCCCGGGGTGTTGGCACCGGATGATTAAAAAAATCGATTAACGGGGCGTTGTTTTCCGCGCCATGGTCAATGACCACACCCAAAACGCAGCCCTCTTCAAACCGCCTGACCAGGGTTTTGAGAGAAAAACAAACTTTCAGGCCGGATTCATCACGTATTTCGTTTAAAAACTTGTCTAACCCTTTATTCTTTTGCCGTTTAGCCAGTACGGCAAAACCGCGCTGTTTAGCAAAATAAGAACAGTTGAGTTCCCAGTTACCTTCATGAATCCCAACTATCAGGCCGCCGGCTGGCGGTATCTTCTCAAACCCTTTCATTGCAAGCAACGGAAAAACCCGCGGTAAGATGAGAGTCTCAACAAGACTAAGGCCAAAGTTAACGAAACTTTTTTTTAAGATACGATTTAATTCCGGCGCTGACTTTTCGGGAAAAGCCAGCTTAAGATTTTTAAAGCCGACCCTTCTTTTTTTAGGGTCAAGAGAGATAACCATGCCCAGGAGATATCCTAACCCGAAACAAACCTTTAACGGAACGCCTAAAAAAAATCGCCTAACTAAAACAATTATTTTGTACATTTTTTCTAAAGTTACTTAGGTTTATCCAACCGGGTTTTGATGTCCTCGATAAACTGATCTTCTTCTTCAATCGAAAGTTCTATTTCCATAACATAAATGTTTATTTTACCGTTATTTTGGGGAAAATGAAACTTATCTTTTTTAGTAACAATTATCACACCGATTCCCTGCGCCAACAATTCGTCAGCGAAAGAGTTAAACTCATCGGGTTTAAAGCTGTGATGATCGGGATAAACTATTTCCCTTTTTGGTTTTATACCCAAAAAGGCCAATTTATTGAAAAACCCCTGAGGATAGCCAATTGCCGTACAAGCCGCAAGCGGACGAGACATTAAAAAGGAAAGAGAAACATCCTTGCCAAAAAAATCAACAAATCCTTTAGGCTGGTAATCGGCGAAATATACTTTAAGCCCGGGGAATTTCTCTTGAAAGAAATTTTTAGCAGAAAGCGGATCATCAAGTTCTGACTTATAAGTTATCAAAAGGACATCAGCCCGTAAAAGAGCCGGATAAGTCTCTCTGAACATCCCCGCCGGTATAAAGTAATGCCGCCGCTTGATATCAGCGGCTGACAGCAATACAATGTCAAGGTCACGCCCGACAGATCGATGTTGGAACCCGTCATCAAGAATAACCAGCGAGTCGCTGCTGATTTGTTTTTTTAAGGCGGCTTTTCGGCTCTTTGAAGAAACAACGGATACCGCTTCATCTTTTAAAAGCAGTCCTTCATCTTCACCGTAACCGCGGCGCAAAACCGTCACTTTAACCTTAGAATTTTCGCTCAACCGATGGTAAAGATAGGCCGCTAAAGTGGTTTTTCCTGACCCGGCCCAAGAAATATTGCCAAGACTAATTACTTTTTGCCGTGGTTGATAGACTTTTAAAAGTTTTCGGTCATAAAGCTGGTTTCTTATCCCGACAATTAGTTTAAACAGAAAAGATAAACAAAAAAGGACAAACCAGACAATTTTTTGAAAAAAAGTTTTTTCTTTTTCGGCTAAAAGATCAAGATAGCCGTTTTTAATCCTCAACCAACGGTCCGGTTTATAGTTAGAATTATTATTTTTATAAAAATTAGTTCGATCAATTAAATCAGTTACCGCCTCTAAACTTTTAACGCCGTCTTTAAATACTTTCCCTGAGTTTAAAACCAATCGCCCGGTAAACGTTTTATCGGTATAGACTTTACTGACAAAATCCGCGATCTCGGAATAATCTTCTACCCTGTGGGCGGCCTGGTTATCAAGGACAATTCTTGCGATATCTGAGAAGTTTTTCATATAAGGGCCAAAACAAGTCGGCTTATTAAAGGAAAGCGGCTCTAAAATGTTTTGGCCGCCATGATCGATTAAACTCCCGCCGACGAAACAGGCGTCGCAAAGATAATAAAAATAGGCCAAGTCACCGATCGTATCAATCAAACAAACATCAAAACCGCCAGTCTGATAACGGCTTAATCGCGTGACCTTAAGGCCCGACTTCTTTATTTCTTTTTCGATAGTTTCGGCCCGATTGACGTGTCGGGGAGCAATGAACAACTGGATCCTGGAAAACTTTTCTTTAAGTTGTTTATAAATCTCAATTATTTTACTTTCTTCGGGATTATGAGTGCTCGCCGCTAAAAAAATAAATTTATCCGAATCCTTACCTTTAAATTTATTTAGATATTGGCGTAGCCGTAGCGAATTAAGGTTAAGATATTTAAATTTCATATTGCCGCAAACCGAAAGTTTATTTAACGGACAGCCTAAACTCAAAAATCGGGTTTTATACTCTTTGGTCTGCGTTCCCACCGCGGTAATTAAGGAAAAGATGTAAGGTAAAAACGATTTTATCTTTTTGTATCGCGGGTAAGCTTTATCAGAAATTCGGCCGTTAACAATAACAACCGGAACGTCCCGGCGGTTAAGGCAAAAGAAAAGGTTAGGCCAAATTTCTGTTTCAACGGCAATAAAAATTTTAGGGTTAATTTTTTTTATAAACCGGTTAAGAATAACCGTCATATCAAAGGGAAAAAAGATAACGCAAGCATCTTTGCCATATTTCTCCTCAGCCAGCTTTTGACCGGTTAAAGTTGTTGTTGAAATAACAATTCGATAACTATACTTTTCTTTTAAGCGTTTTATTAAATCGGAAACCAGGTTGACTTCCCCGACACTAACGGCCTGAACCCATATCGATTCTTCCGTCAAAAGGCTTAACCGGCCAAACTTGCAAAGTAAAGCCTTAACGGTTATCTTTTTTCGCAAAAAGTACCACGGAAGATAAAAAAGAAGTGCGACAAAAAAAATCGCGTCATAAATAATAAAAAGCAATCTAACTACCATTTTAAATCCTAATTCCAGTCAAAAGAGACAAACCGCCAAATAAAATTTTGTCAAGGCCGGCACCGGCCCGAGACCTTAACAACTAAAAAATCATCGCGCTCGAGGATGAGCTTTATCATAGACTTTCTTTAAAGCGTCAACCGTTAAATGAGTATAAACTTGAGTTGTCGCGATACTGGAGTGTCCCAAAAGTTCCTGTACGCAACGCAAATCAGCCCCACGATTAAGAAGATGGGTCGCGAATGAATGCCGAAAAATATGCGGCGAGACTTTCAGATTCAAGGCCGCCTTTATGATGTAACGGTTAAGAATATCACGCACACCCCGGTCAGTCAGAGTGCCGCCGCGATTATTGATGAAAAGGTATTTATTATTGTCAGCCCGTTTATCAAGATACTTTTTAACCGCTTTAATCGCCGGTTCGCCCAAAGGAAGAAGCCTTTCTTTTCGCCCTTTTCCTTTAACTTTAACTATCCCGCCGATTAAATCGATATCATTTGTTTTAATGTTAGTTAGTTCGGCGACTCTGACTCCACAGGAATAAAGCAGTTCTAAAATTGCTTTATCCCTTAACGACAATAGATCTTTGGCCGCCGGTACATTTAAGATCAATTTAACTTCATCCTCGGTAAGAAACTTTGGGAGATTTTTTTCCAGCCTCGGGTAAATCAGAGAAACAGCGGGATTATTTTTTATTTCTCCTTCACGGATCAAAAATTTAAAAAAGCTTTTTAAGGTAGATATCTTGCGTGATGAACTCCGTTTACTAAAATCCTGCTCCCGCAACTGACTTAAAAACTTGCGTAATATAAAATAATCTATCTCTTTAATATCTTTAGCGCCCAGCGACTGCAGAAACTGATCAAACTCAACAAGATCAACTTTATAATTGGTAAAGGTATGAGGCGAATAATTTTTCTCAATCGAAATATAATTCAGGAATTTATCTATATAAAACGAGAATGGAATCATTTTTTAGGTTTTATTTTATTGCCGCCAAAGACCCGCCAACGATCTAAGATTCAGAAACCGTTTCTCCGGTCTCCGGCACGTTTTCCTGCGGTTCTTTTGGTTCTGTTTCTTTGGTTTCAGATTCTTTCGGCAAATCGCGCGAAGTGAACCGGCATTCTGGGAAAGCGCTACAGCCGTAAAAAAACTGGCCGCGTTTGTTACGCCGTCTGATCAGTTTACCTTTTTTACATTCCGGGCATGCCACTTCAGTGGTTATACTTTCGGCGTAACGGCACTTGGGAAAATCTGAACAACTTAAAAATTTACCCTTTCGCGACCATTTTATAACAAGCGGTTTATTGCATTGGGGACAAGTTTTATCGGCATACTCAAACTCTTTAGTCAGTGTGCCTTTAACCGCCTCAACTTTCTTAATGAACGCCGGGTAAAAATCTTGAAGAACAGTTTCCCATTTAATTTCACCATCTTCAACTTTATCAAGCTTTTCTTCGATTAAAGCCGTAAAATTCTCATCCATTACCTCAGTGAAATGTTCGACTAAAAGGTTACAGACTTTAAATCCAAGGTCAGTAGCAAAAAAAGCGCCCTTTTCTTTTCGGATATAATCGCGTTTTACCAAAGTATAAATCGTTGGCGCGTAAGTCGAGGGCCGGCCAATGCCTTTTTCTTCCAGCAACCTGACTAAAGACGCATCATTAAACCGAGCCGGAGGTTTAGTCGTGTGTTCGCTTGGGGCAAGCTCAACCAGCTTGAAACAATCGCCTTTTTTTAAAACCGGCAACTCTTTTCCTTCATCCGATCGGCCCAAAACTTTTAAAAACCCCTCAAACTCAAGCCGTTTACCTTCAGCCAAAAAAGACGATGAGTCGGAAGTTATCGTTGCTTTAGTATGTTCCGAGACCGACTCTTTCATAAAAGCCGATATAAACCTTCGCCAAATTAGTTCATACAATTTAGCTTCATCGGAATTTAACGAATCCTCAATCTCACGCGGATTACGTAAAACGCTTGTCGGACGAATCGCTTCATGAGCAAGTTGCGCTCCTTTCTTTTCTTTGTAGGCATAATCTTTCTCCGGCAAATACTCTTTTCCGTAATTTTTTTCGATAAACTCTTTAACCGCGGCTTTTGCCTTTGGCGCGACATGAAAAGAATCAGTTCGCATATAAGTTATCAACCCGACCTGCTCACCTTTAACATCAATACCTTCATACAAATGCTGAGCGACCAGCATAGTCTTTTGCGATGAAAATCTCAACTTATTAAAAGCGTCCTGCTGCAGAAGCGAAGTTGTAAACGGCGGTAAAGGTTTTCTTTTAAGTTTACGTTTTGAGATGTTTGATACCGTAAATTCCTCTTTTTTTAGTTCTTCAATGCAATTTAAGGCCGCTTCTTTTGTCAGAAAAACGCCTTTTTTATCCTTAAACTTATCAAGTTTTGCCTCAACGATTAACCCACCGCACTCAAACTTAGCAACCACGCCATAGGTAGTTTGGGAAACGAATTTAGCGATTTCTTTTTCCCGCTCAACAATAAATTTTAAAGCGACGGACTGAACCCGTCCGGCAGAAAGACCGCGGACTATTTTTTTCCATAATAACGGCGACAAGTTGTAACCTACTACACGGTCCAATACGCGCCGGGCAGTCTGGGCATCGACTTTATGTTCATCAAACTCCCCCGGCGAAGCAAAAGCTTCTTTTAAAGCTTCTTCCGTAATCTCATGAAATACAACCCGGTAAAAGGTTTTGCCTTCCTCATAAAGTTTTTGCCGAATATGCCATCCAATAGCTTCACCTTCACGATCAGGGTCAGTTGCCAGATAGATCGTATCGCATTTTTTTGTTTTTTTCTTTAAATCATTAAGGATTTTTTCTTTTCCGGGAATAACCCGGTAGTCGGGCACAAAATTGTTCTCAGTATCTACCGACAGCTTTTTAGCCGGTAAATCAATAATATGGCCCATTGATGAGGTAACATCATAATCTTTACCTAAAATAGCGCAAATCGTTCGGGCCTTTGTCGGCGACTCAACTACAACCAAATATTTACTCATTATAACGTACTCCTTACATAAAAAGACGGCCTTACTTCTTTGATCAACCCTTTAAACTGCAACTCTAAAACCGCACGGCCCAGAAAAGACCTATCCAATTCGGTTTTTACCACTATTTCTTCAAAATGAACACCCTTTGAAGATATCTGACTTAAAATTACTGATTCCTCCGGCGCGACCGCTTTTGGTTTATTCTCAACCGACGAAAAATTAAAAGCGAACTCTTCTAAAATATCTTCGACACTCTCAACCAACTTAGCGCCTTCTTTGATCAGTTGATGAGTTCCCCGGCTTAACGGAGAATGCACCTCCCCCGGAAGAGCAAAGACTTCACGATTCTGCTCACAAGCCAAACGAGCCGTGATAAGCGCTCCGCTTTTTAAGGCAGCCTCAACAACTAAAACCCCCCGCGACAAACCGCTGACAATCCGGTTTCGCCGGGGAAAATTTTCTCTTAACGGCGCCTCTTTTAAGGCAAACTCCGATATTAATGCCCCCTTACCGCAGGACACGACCGACTCGATAAACTCGGTATTTTCCCGGGGATAGATGTTACAAAGACCACTACCTAAAACGGCAACTGTCTTACCACGTTTAACCGCCGAC
>JAQTSA010000164.1 GCA_028711575.1 Candidatus Omnitrophota bacterium
TGCTTCTCCTCATATCGGCCATGCTTATACCAATATAATCATTGATTGTATGGCTCGTTATAAAAGGATTCAAGGCCAATATCCTTTTTTCCTTACCGGAACAGATGAACACGGCGAAAAGATAAAAAAAACGGCTGAAGAAAAAGGCGAAGATGTTAACGTTTTTGTTGACTCGGTAGTAGAAAATTTTAAAAATCTTTGGAAGTCGCTTAACATCTCTTACGACTGTTTTGTCCGGACTACCGATACTTCTCATCATCAGGCAGTTAAGGCTGTTATTACAATCCTTTCTGAAAAGGGCGATATTTATAAAGAAAAATATAAGGGCTATTACTGCCTGCCTTGTGAGTCGTTTTGGACGGCTTCTCAGGTTGAAGAGACCAAGGTGTGTCCGGACTGTCATCGTCAGGTTTCTATCCTTGAGGAAGACAACTATTTTTTTAAGCTTTCTAAATATCAAGAATGGCTGATCGATTATCTGAAAAATAATCCCGATTTTGTTAAACCACGTACACGATATAATGAGGTTTTATCCTTTTTAGCTAACAATACTCTTGAAGACCTTTGTATTTCCCGGCCGAAGAAGCGTTTATCCTGGGGTATAGATTTCCCTTTAGATAACGATTATGTGGTCTATGTCTGGTTTGACGCTTTAATAAATTATATAAGCGCTGTGGGATTTTCGGTTGATAAAGAAAAATTTAAAACTCTTTGGCCGGCTGATATTCATTTTATGGCTAAAGATATTTTACGTCATCATGCCGTATACTGGCCGATTATGCTTTATGCTTTAGGGCTTGATTTGCCTAAAACTGTATTCGCTCACGGTTGGTGGAACTTTCAGGGCGAAAAAATGTCTAAGTCCCGCGGTAATATAGTTAATCCCTTAGATTTAATTCAACAGATTCCTGTTGACGCTTTGCGTTATTTTTTGTTACGGGAAATTCCGGTTGGTGCTGATGGCAATTTCTCCTGGAAAGCGATTGTTTCCCGAGTTAACAGCGATTTGGCCAATGATTTGGGTAAACTTGTTTACCGGACACTGAACATGACCGAGAAATATTTTCAGGGGAACATTTCCTGTTCAGCGAAAGCTGTTCCCAGCTCGTTTTCTCCGGCAATTGAAGAGATTGAAACCAAATACAATTTGTTGATGGATAACGGTGAATTCTCCCAGGCTTTAGAAAGTGTTTTTCGTTTCATTAGCGTTATGAATAAGTTTATTGAAGAAACTAAACCCTGGGTTTTGAATCGCGAACAAAAGAAACAGGAACTGGAAGATTTTCTTTATTCTCTCCTTGAAGGGATTCGGATTACGGCTATATATCTTTATCCTTTTATTCCTGAGACCTCTTTATCTATATTTCGCCAGATAGGTTTTGCGGTTTTAAGCGGCGCTGAACTGGGGCTGTTATCAAAAGCTCATTGGTCAGAACAAAGACAATATAAAATAACAAAAGAATCTCCTCTTTTTCCACGAATCGATGTTGATTGATGCCCATTGTCATATTAATTCCTTAGATTTTCAAAGCCGGGACAATCTTTTTTCTGAAACCGGTGAAGGTTTTATTTTTATTGATTCAGGAATCGATTATCAAAGTTCCTGCTTATCTTTAAAACTTGCTGATCTTAAAAGCTATATCTATTCATCAATAGGTTTTCATCCTTTTAGCTGCGATTCATTCAACTCAGAAACTATATCAAAATACCGGTCGTTGCTTGAAGAAAACAATAAAATAGTCGCGATTGGCGAAATTGGCCTTGATGAAACCTCAACCGTTGAGATTGCTAAACAGGAGGAGATCTTTCGTTTATTTGTCGCCTTGGCGGCAGATTATTCTAAACCGATTCTTATCCATAACCGGTTTGATTCTTTTCGGATCCTAGAGATTCTTGACGAATGTTTTCCTGTTTATCCTCAGGTTGTGTTCCATTGTTTTTCTTATTCACCGGTTTTTTTAAAGGAAATTATTAAACGCCGGGGATATGTTTCTTTTTCTCTTAACCTGCTGCGAAATAAAAAAAATATTACAGAATCGTTAATGGCTTGTCCCGTTGATAGATTGATCTTAGAGACCGATGCCCCTTATATGAGGATAAAGGGAGCTTTGTCATCGCCAAAAGATATTGTTAAAACCTATGAAGCTGTTTGCCGGCTTAAAGATTTAGATCAAATAACCCTGGAAAAACAGGTAGCTCTAAATGTTCGGTCCCTTTTTGGTATTAACCTTTAGGCGACTGTGATATAATAACCAAATCTAAAATAGAGGTTAAGGAATATGAAAGATATGCGTTCAATAAGCTTTAAAAAAGGTAAGTTATTTTATCTCGATCAGACCAAATTGCCATTGGTTGAAAAATGGCAGGAATGTTCGAGTATCGCTCAAGGCTATCGGATAATCAAACTTTTAAAAATTCGGGGAGCGCCGCTTATTGGTGTTTTTGCCGCCTATTGTCTAGCCGTTTCGGCAGAAAAATTTGCCGCAAAAAAAGATCTTTTCCTAAAGCAGGCTACTTACGCGATTAGTCACCTTAAGGCTTCCCGCCCGACAGCGGTTAACCTTTTTTGGGCTTTAGATCGGATGCAAGCGGTTCTGACAAACAATCCCGATAAGGATACTGATAGCCTAAAGAAACTTCTTTTAAAACAGGCGGCATTGATCCATAGTGAGGATGTCGCTTTATGTAAGAATATGGGGAGATTTGGAGTTTCATTGATTAGGCCGGGCGACAGAATCCTTACTCATTGTAATACTGGTTTTTTAGCTACCTCTGGCAATGGTACGGCTCTTTCGGTCATTTACGAAGCTAACAAAAAATATAAGGATATTGAAGTATTTATTGATGAAACCCGGCCATTGTTACAAGGGGCACGGCTTACAGCTTGGGAACTGTGCCGAAAAAAGGTTCCTTGCCGGTTGATTACCGATAATATGTCGGCTTATTGCATGCAGCAGGGGCTGATCGATAAGGTCTTTTTGGGTGCCGACAGGATAACCGCTAACGGTGATGTCGCGAATAAAATAGGTACCTATAGCGTTGCGGTTTTAGCCAAATATCATAAAATACCGTTTTATGTTGTCGCACCTTTTAGCAGCTTTGATTTAAATCTTAATTCACCCGGGTCTCTTCCCATTGAACAGCGTAACCCTGATGAGATCAGGAAAGTTTTTAACCGGGTATACATCGCTCCGCGAAATGTCAAAAGCTATAATCCGGCGTTTGATGTTACGCCTGGCGAACTGATAACCGCAATTGTTACAGACAAGGGAATAATTTATCCGCCATTTAATAAAAATATACCTAAAATACTTGAAAAATAATGGTTGTTTCGACCAACTCAGCAGATTTGACAATAGCTTTAGGCAAGAAGTTCTATCCTTTTCTTGAAGAAAAAGACGTTGTTATCTTTCAAGGCGCCCTTGGCGGCGGGAAAACTACTTTTATAAAAGGTATCCTTCTTGCCAGTGGGTACCGGGGCGAGGTTTTGAGTCCTTCTTTTACGCTTGTTAAAGCTTATAAAAAAGGAAAGATCACTTTTTATCATGCTGATCTTTATCGGATAAATAGTGACGATATTTTTACAACCGGATTGCAGGATTATATGTATTCCAATGGTTCAGTTACTTTTATCGAGTGGGGAGAAAAAATAATCAAACAGTTACCGACATACATTAATTTAAATTTTTCCTATAAGGGAGAGACTGGGCGTTATATCAAAGTTTCTTCCAAGGTGCTTTTGAGCAAACGCCTAAAACGGTTAAACAATGTTTTTTTAAAATGAATCTCTTAATCA
>JAQTSA010000165.1 GCA_028711575.1 Candidatus Omnitrophota bacterium
GGTGACAACTACCGGGATAGTTCTGTTTGATTCAATAGCGGACTTTATACAAGAGTTTTTGAGCAGTCATAATTATAACGCAGAGTATGAATTAGGATTTACATTTTCATTTCCTGCTGAGCAGACGGATATAGACAAGGGGATACTTACTGAATGGTGTAAAGGGTTTACTGCAACGGGAGTTGAAGGTAACGACATCATACACTTATTGCGGCAAGCCTTGACTAGAAGAGGTGTTACCAACGTAAGCGTTGTTTCATTGGATAATGATACGACTGGAACTCAAGTCGCCAGGGCATATACTAATTCGAGTACTTCTCTGGCGGTTATTCTTGGTACAGGTTTCAATATCTGTTATCGAGAGGTTGTGCGTAATATCAGAAAAGCAATCAGCAATTATCAAGCAGACCATATGATAATTAATATGGAAGCCGGTAATTTTGATAAAGGACTGAAGCGAACTGTATACGACAAACATCTTGATGCATTGACTACAAACGCTGGTGCGCACTGGGCAGAGAAGATGATATCAGGTAAATATCTTGGTGAAATAGTACGATTAATTTTAGTTGATTTCATTGAACGGGGGTTGTTGTTTTCCGGAAAACTCCCTAAGGTGTTACAGATTCCAGAAAGCTTTGAAACGCGTTTTATGGATGTAGTTGAAAGCGATAAGTCATCAAATTTATGGGGTGTTCGTTGTCAACTGAAACGATTAGGAATAGACCATGTAACATCGAAAGAAGCAAAAATAGTGAGAGAAATCGTTAAGATGGTGGCAACGCGGTCAGCTAAATTATCGGCAACAATGATAGTTGGGGTAATCATTTTCAGGGATCCCAAGATTACCCGTCATCATACAGCAGCCATTGACGGAAGTGTTTATGAGAAATATCCGCGTTACAAGCAAAGAATGCGAACGGCGTTCAGACAGATTTTGGGTGAAAAGGTAAAGTATATTCATACTCATCTAACACATGATGGCTCGGGGATAGGAGCTGGAGTCATTGCTGCGGTTGCCTCAGGAAACAATAAAATAACATCTAACCAATCTCTCGATAACGGTGGTCATGATATTGAGCATGCTATTTTTGAGGTTGAACAAGCTGTTGATAGAGGAGATATGGAGGAAGCTAATCGGTTGTTAGTGAAAGCAAAGAGAACATACCCAGGGCAAATATTCATGGAAGTAGTTTTGTGTCCGTATGATCCGTTTTTTGTAGTTGCTCGAAAATATGGCGATGGCCTTGTGAATCTAAGCGAAGCTGAACAAATGCTTAAAGCAACCGGATTTGAATTAGAACCGTTGTATTCAGCCGTACAGATGTTTCAGGCATATACTGAGGCGCTTCAACGGCGTCACGATGAAGCCAATGACTTTAATATTGATTGGTTGCTTGGTGAAATTGAATATTTTGAAAGTAAATACGAACGTGCGCGAGAGGAATTTGTCGAAGGGCTAACATACCCGAGGGAACCGGAAATTATTAATTTGGCTATAATTGAAAAACAACTCAGTGATTACCTTGAAACGCTTGATGTTGATATGGCGACGCATATACGTCTTTCTACCGCGGCACATGAATTATGGAAAAACATAATACACTCGTATGACCATGATATTGTCAGAGGCGCGGACCATGAATTTTTTGCTTTGCTGGGATTTTATATTATTCCGGATAATCGCGGGATTGGACAGACGATTGTTGTGATCAATCATGACAATGGGTTTGGCATTCATCCGCAGAGGATTTACGATACGGCAGTGCATTGTGTTGATAAAGGTAAATCCGGGATTGAGCGGCTGCATGGCCGGGGGATACGGCTTATGTTGACGTTTATGGCACTTATTGATCCTAAGTTCCGTTATACGGTTGAGGCAAAAGGGCGGCGTCATGTTTATCGGTCTGAGGTTGAAGATGACGCGGATGGTCCAGTTCTTAAATCAGTCAATTTGGAAAGTCATGGGGATTTACAGTTTAAGCAAGGCCTTGCGACGCGTATTACATTTATGATACCGTTTGAATTTATCCCGCCCGCCACGGTCAAATCGAAATTAACTCATCTTTTGAAAACAGTATTAAAGTATATCGGATTTATGTTCTATCTTGTTTTAGGCGGTTGGATTATACGTCCTTGTGCTGAAGAGATCGGAAGATTTATTGCCGCTCAGACTGGTTTAGACAAAGATAAAAAGTCGTTGGACAACGGCGGCAGTGTTAATAGTCTTGACCAAGGCTTTTTTATTTTGCCCGGTACGAAAGCGCTTACACGATATGACATAGATTTTACCGCAGAAAACTATCCGGCTAGATTTTCCGGCAAACCTGATTATTCGGATGATGCGCGTAGCAAAGAGCAGAACCTTGTTGTTTTTCTTGATCGGGCGTCACGCCGGTTTGGGGTCGAATATGTTTTAGTTAATGATGTTAAAAACGGGTCCGTGGCTCAATGGAATCAAAAACAACATCGAATCGAAATACTTAAGTATCTACGGGACCGAGCGCCGCCGGCAGATGAAGACAGCTATGCTGCCGGCGCGTTTCAGGCGCTTGTTGATGATATCGTTCGTCATGAGCGAGGTCACGCTCAAGGCGCGAATGAAGATACAGCGAGAAGCGGATCAGTTCAGTATTTTCATCAACTGACCAGTGAAGAACGAGTTTTAGAACTACTTCTTCTTACTCATTATTCGGTTGATTTTGGGGTTGTCATCGACCCAGGCTACATGCGCAGCCTTCTTACTTTCGAAGATGTTTTTCTGCAAAATGAGTTTACCGAAACCGTTGCCCGTCTCTTCAAAGCGGTTAGCAAAGAGGAACGGGATCGAAATTATTCTCTTCATAATCTTACCGACGCTGATTTTGATCTTTGGCCGTTAAAACAAACACTTGTTGCGTTTGATATTTTTGAAAACAGAGTTAAATCGCTTATCGATCAAAGTTATCTCACCGCTGCCGAAAGAGATAAATTAAAAGATATCTTACAATGGCTTTTGTTTGCCGCGTTTGCCGACTTTGTCCGTGGTCGGCGGGCTAACCCGGTTCATCATAGCGTTCAGACTCTCGAGAATATGATAACCATAGCCTTAGGCGCGTACAGAACAAGTGATAACCGATACGATGCGGTAAAAGATGCGGCTGCGTTAGCCTTATTGCACGATATCGGCGCGGCTGAGTCAATGGCGGATAAAGTCATATCGAACGATGTAACCATTGTCATAAAAGAAGGGTTACCGAGTAGTTACCAAGACTCAAGTGATGTCGCAGACCTGATCCGTGTTCGAGAAGAGATGATGTTGCCGCGGGCACCGGTTGTCGCTGCTTTAGAGAAAGCGTTCACTTATCGTCAGGAGCATATGCTCAAAGGCGCGCCGATGGTTCGTTCTTTGCTCGCTCAAGCTGCTGAAGTTTTTAACGTTACCTTTGCTGTAGATCATATCGTAGCAGTCGTGGCTGTGCATGATGACTCTTCGGTGGTGAAATACTATCAGGTATATGGTGAGTATATTGAAAATCCTGCAGTAACCGAATTGGCCGATCTTTTGTTCGATTCTGGGCAAACACTTGCGATTCTGCTTCGTGATGCTGATCGGATGTGGATGCTTTCTCCCGAAGGTTTAGTCAAAGACCTGATGGGTGATTATTCGAAGATAGGCGGGATGTTTAAGGTTCGTGATAAAGTCCTTTCGAATACGGATAATTTCAGGAAAGAACGAAAACTTTATGCTGAATTAGGGGTTGAAGGAACGTTTCGATTCGGTACGCTTTTCCGTACCGAC
>JAQTSA010000037.1 GCA_028711575.1 Candidatus Omnitrophota bacterium
AATGGTTCATCCGAAAGCGGTTTTGGGTGAGCAAGTAACAGTCGGTCCTTACGCCATTGTTGGCGAGCACGTCAAACTTGGCGCGAACACGGTTTTGGACGCCTTTTCCCAGGTGTTAGGATTCACTGAACTAGGGAAAAACTGTCGGCTGTTCAGTTACGCGGTCGTGGGAAATATTCCTCAAGACTTAAAATATTGTTACGATGAGACTTACCTTAAGATCGGTGACAACAATCAGTTTCGTGAGTTTTGCACTGTAAATCCCGGCACACTTAAAGGTACCCAAACGCTTATCGGCAATAACAACCTTTTTATGACTTACGCTCATGTCGCTCATGATTGCATCGTTGGCGACAACAACGTCTTTGCTAATAACGCGACACTTGCCGGACACGTTACAGTTGGCAACAAGGCGATTCTCGGCGGATTAGTCGCCATACATCAGTTTTGCCGGGTTGGCGATTACGCTATCGTCGGCGGTTGTTCAAAAGTCACCCAGGACATACCGCCTTACTCGATGTCTGACGGCCATCCTGCTAAAATTTGCGGAATAAATTTGGTCGGGTTAAGGCGTGCTAAGTTTTCTAACGATCTTATTCGTCAAATAAAACAGTCGTTCAAACTATTGTTTTTCGAAAACCATTCGTTTGAACCGGCGGCGGCCTTAGTTCGGGAACAAATTCCTAAATCAAAAGAAGTAGACAATTTGCTTTCTTTTGTTTTGTCATCCAAACGCGGTATAAGCCGCTGAACTTTCATATGAAGATAGGTATCATTGCCGGAAACAGATCTTTTCCCGTCTTACTAGCTGAGAACATCAAAAAAGAGTCACCGACCGCTGAGATTGTCGGGTTTTGTTTTAAAGGCGAAACTTCTCCGGCGATCTTAAAATTTTTAGATAAGGTTTACTGGCTTAAAGTCGGTCGATTAGGCGATTTAAAGCGAGCTGTCTTATCGGCCCAAGTTTCTCAGCTTATAATGGCCGGCCAAATTAATCCCTTACGCGTCTTTCAGCGCCGGGGATGGGACGAAGAACTTAAAACTATTGTCAATAAGATACCCGATTTTCGGGCCCACACAATTTTTAAAGCGATAATAGATTATTTAGAAACTTATGGCGTCGAGTTTATTGACTCAACCAAATATTTAAAAGGGTCATTAGCCACTGAAGGCGAGATGACGACCGCTCGAATAAAGACGGATAATTCTTTAGACATTGCTTTTGGTGTTGAAGTCGTTTCTCGTTACGTTGACCTTGACGTTGGCCAAACTATCGCGGTTAAATCCAAAAGTGTCGTTTCGCTTGAGTCTTTAGAAGGTACCGATAAAACAATAAGAAGAGGGGCCAACCTTTCCGGACGCGGAATAACTGTTTTAAAGTTTTCTAAAAGGAACCAGGACTTCAGGTTTGATGTTCCGGTAGTAGGACTAAAGACACTTTCTTTACTTAAACGAGTGAAAGCGGCGGCTTTGGTTCTTGAAGCCGGCAGAGTACTGATTCTCGATAAAGAAAAGTTTTTGTCAAAAGCCGCCGATTGGGGGATTAACGTTTTTGGCGCCCGCAAAACTCCTTGTTGCTAACCTTTTTTGAAAAAATGAGATTTAAGGGCCTTTTAATTTTTCTTATATTTTTGGCGGTGAGTGAAGTTTCCTTTGTTTGGTCAAACGAGGCTTTAGATTTAGCCGTTTTGTTAAAAGATAACGCCGATTATGACAAGTCGGCCGCCCTTTGTGACGCTTTAACCTTAAACTCTGCAAATCGTTTTGAAACTCTTTTTGCTGCCCGGATCTATTATTTAAATAACCAGCCGAAAAAAGCCGATGAATTGTTAAAAAAATCTTCGTATAAAGGATGGATCGAGTATCTTTATCTGGGTCTTATCGCTGAGGACTTAAACCAGACCGATAGAGCTCTTTCCTACTACAACCAGTCAAAAAATCTTTTTCCAAACAGCATCTCGCTTTACCGGTTAAGCAAGATTTGTTACCATAACAAAGATTATAAACAGGCGAGCATTTATCTTCGTGATCTTATCCGGATTGACCCTAGCTACAAAATAGCTTATTACTATTTAGGGTTATCTTTTATTAAGTTGTCGGATTTCCCTAACGCTTATTTAAATCTTTCCAAAGCGAAGAACTTTTACCCTCAGTCTCAAGGTGTAATTGATGCTTTACAACTATCAAAACTGAAGTTAGGTGAAGAATTTTTCAGGAAGAAAGAGGAAAAAGTTTTATCTGACCGGAAAAAAATACCTTTTCCCCGGTACAAGAGCCTTAAAGGTATGTCTTTTGTTAAAGTTGGTCTTGCTTCGGGACTAACCGAAATAGTTTTTCGGTCTGGCGGGAAGTTTGTTTTAGAGTCTAGCGATAAATCTTTTTCTGCTGACGCCGGCCGGCTTTACAAATTATATTTATCCGGCGGCACGATTTTTCTTTCTGATTACAAAGAAAAAAAAGTTTACGCTAAGTTTTCTTCTTCGCTTAAAATTTTTCCTCAGGCCGATGATGACACCGGCCTTCAAGAGCCGTTTTATGTTATAGACTTATCTTTCGGCGACAAAGATTTCTGGCAGAAAAAAATCGACCGTTTTTACCGCGGCAGTTTAGAGGTTTTAGCTGCTGAGGACTCTTTCTCTTTGACCTTAGTTAATAATTTGAGCGTGGAAGAGTACCTTTACGGTGTCCTGTCGGCGGAGATACCGGCAAAATCACCAAAAGAAGCTTTAAAGGCTCAGGCAGTTGCCGCCCGGACCTTAGCCAGCCGCGGCCGCGGCCGTCACAAAAATAAAGGGTACGACTTTTGTTCTGACGTTCATTGTCAGGTATACCACGGGTTATCGGCTGAGACTGAAACAACGGTTAAAGCTGTTAACGATACTGAACGAGAAATTTTAACTGTTGATGGCAAGCCGATAGAAGTATTTTATCATTCTAACTGCGGCGGATGTTTGCGCACCGATTTATGGGGCGGCGATGAATACAGCGAAAGTTCGTTTGATACTTTGAGCGGCAAAATAAAAAATAAAGCGCCTGAAGATTTCTCATCCTTTGACAGAGAGAACTGGTTCTTAACTCCTCACGATGAAACTTATTCCTACAACAAAACGGCCAGTTACCGTTGGCAGCGGGCCTATGATCAGGAAGATTTTGAAATAATTTTTGGTTACTCTCTAAATGAGCTTCAATCTATTATTCCGGTTGAGCGCGGCGAATGTTTTCATTGTTCAAAGGTTAAGGTTTTAACTAAAAAGAGCGAAACCGAAGTAAGCGGTGATTTAAGCATCCGAAGATATTTTGACGGGTTAAGGAGCAGCGCCTTTACAGTTGATCTTAAAAAGGCAGATCGACCGTTTCGAGGGCAACTTTTTTTCTGGGGGGCCGGGTTCGGCCACGGGTTAGGCTTGTCTCAGGAAGGGGCAATATCAATGGCCAGTGACGGAATCGACTACAAAACTATTCTTAAACATTACTACTCTAAATCCAAAATTGAAAAATACTAGAATTGTTGATTAAAATGTATTGAGATTTGTAGAAATTAATGGGAATTTGAGGTTAAAGTTCAGCGGCCAATTTAGATAACTTTTGATTCTTTTCCATGATTTTTTAGACAAGTTTTAAGTATCTTTATTTACAATTCTCAGTAAACGCGTTCAGCTCAAGACCCGTCACGCTAAGCTTGTTATCTCAAACTACCAACCTTCAATTCCCTGAACAAATTGACGAAAAAAATATTTATTAAAAACAGTTGACAAGATTTATAACTGATACTAAAATAATATCAGTTATAAAAAAGAGGAAAGTAAGGGTAGGTAAAAAAATGAAGCTTTTAACAAAGGATACTGATTACGCGGTTCGGCTGATAGTTTATTTAACGGCTCACCCGGCAGAGTTCGTTTCGATACGTAAGGTTTCGATTGAAGAACGTATTCCATATTACTTCTTAAGGCGGATATCTAAACAGCTGATAGAGCGTCAGATGCTGAAGTCAAAAGAGGGCGTTCGGGGCGGGGTAAAGCTGGTCAAGGCGCCTTCAGAAATAGCTTTACTGGATATGATAAAGATCTTTCAGGGCGACTTAATGCTTTCAGAATGTATGTTTCGAAAAAAGATTTGTCATAACCGGCCAAAATGTGTGTTACGAAAAGAAATCTTGCGTATTGAGCAGGTAGTTGAGACTGAATTTAAACAGTTGACTATACAGACTCTTATTGATAAGTTAAGCAAGTAAAGGTTATAAAAAAGGGAGGTAGTTATGAGTATGTTTTGTTATCAGTGTCAGGAAACGGCAAAAAACAGCGGGTGCACAGTCCGTGGGGTTTGTGGAAAACAGGATACGACAGCTAACTTGCAGGACCTTTTGATTTATGTTTTAGAGGGTATGGCCTGGTTATTAGAAAAAACAAACAATGAAAAAGACAAAAAGTATGGCAGTTTTATCTCTAAAGGACTGTTTGCGACAATAACTAACGCGAATTTTGATGATGAAAAGTTTGTTCGGTTGATAAAAGAGGCGATAACCTTACGTGACGAGATTAAAGTAAAAGCTCCTGACGTCAGCGGCGCGCCGGATTGTGTTACCTGGACAGCAGAAACTGCAAAAGAGTTTCATGTAAAAGCGGGTGAGGTTGGTGTTGAAAGCTATAGTCAGGATTTAGACGCCCGGTCGTTAAAGTCGTTGATGCTTTATGGTCTTAAAGGTATTGCCGCTTACGGCGACCACGCTTCTGTTTTAGGCTACGTTGACGAGGATATCTATTCTTTTCAGGTAAAAGCTTTGTCGGCGATGACTAAAGAGTTAGGCGCTGACGTCTTAACAGCTTTAGTTCTTGAGACCGGCAGTTTTGCGGTCAAAACGATGGCCCTATTAGATAAAGCCAACACCACGACGTACGGTCACCCGGAACTTTCTAAAGTAAACATCGGTGTCGGCAAAAATCCGGGGATTTTGATTTCCGGGCACGACTTAAAAGATATGGAAACCCTGCTTAAACAAACGCAAGGTACCGGCGTTGACGTTTATACCCATAGCGAGATGTTACCGGCGAACTATTACCCGGCATTTAAAAAGTACAAAAATTTTGTTGGTAATTACGGTAGTTCCTGGTGGAACCAGACAAAAGAGTTTGAGAGTTTTAACGGGCCGATTCTTATGACAACAAACTGTATCGTTCCGGTTAAGGATTCTTATAAAGACAGAATGTTTACGACCGGTATGGCCGGATACCCCGGCCTTAAACATATTGAAGAGCCAGTTGATGGTAGAGAAAAAGATTTTTCTGAAATTATCGAGTTAGCTAAAGCCTGTTTGCCGCCGCAAGAAATTGAAACTGGCGAGATCGTCGGCGGGTTTGCTCATAACCAGGTGCTTGCTTTAGCCGATAAGGTGGTTGAGGCGGTCAAAAGCGGCGCGATAAAACGGTTTGTAGTTATGGCCGGTTGTGACGGGCGGTTTAAGGAAAGAAGTTACTTTACTGAAGTAGCTGAAAACTTACCAAACGACACGGTGATTTTAACTGCCGGGTGTGCTAAGTATCGATACAACAAGCTTAAACTCGGCGATATCGGCGGTATACCGCGGGTGTTAGACGCCGGGCAATGTAATGACTCATATTCCTTGGCAGTGGTTGCTTTAAAGCTTAAAGAGGTGTTTGGGCTATCCGATATAAACGATTTACCGATATCTTATGATATCGCTTGGTATGAGCAAAAAGCGGTTGCTGTGCTTTTAGCGCTTTTATCGCTTGGCATTAAAGGGATAAGGCTTGGTCCAACTTTACCGGCGTTTCTATCGCCAAATGTTGCCAAGGTGTTGGTTGAGAAGTTTGATATTAAGCCAATTGGCATGGTAAAAGATGATGTTGAAGCGATGATGGTGGGGAAATAAAAATAATCTCAGGGTAAAAAATTTAAAGGCGGACTTATCAGTAAAAAAGGTAAGTCCGCCTTTTTTACGTAACAATTCCGTTTTCATATTCAGGAAAAGAATAAACGCACACTGAACACGGCTGGATGAGCGCGCAAAGCGCGCGAATACAGTCCGGTGCCTGCCTGCCGGTAGGCAGGGATTGAGATGTTAGATTTTATTTAAAAAATTATTATCAAATTATATTATATCAAAATTATCCTGTAGGGGGCAGGCATGCCTGACCCGATACTTTATTATTTTTGATATTATTTTCGTCGTTATCCCAATTCATTGGGTTTGCAAGGATGTATTTACGAATATTATTTAAAGAATTCGTGGTATGGATCTGATGGTCATAGAAGAATCTTTGCCAATGGAATGAATTATTTTCTGATTTTCGTATTTGTTTTGATACGGCAGATTTAAATGAACCGATTATTGTTGATATATTATTTGATTTATTAACGGGATGGGCGTGCCCATCCCCTACAGGATTATTTATTTTTATTATTCCATGGATATGGTTTGGCATGACTATATATGTATCTAATTCGATGTCAGAATAATGATTAGGGATTTCTTTCCCGATACGCACCTTTGGTGCTTTCGGGACTGGCTAATATTTGTATTATGGTTTCCGGTTTCTTTCATATTTTCATTTTATCTCTATTAACCAAGATTATCAATCATTTACATCTAACATAAAAATTAGCGGTCTTACGGAGCTGTGAAGCGGGGGAGTAAGGTCGGCTGAAATGCCTTATTATAGGTTTTATTTTTAAAATATATTTTTATATCCGTTTTCTTTTAAAAAATCCTTCGCAGAATCCGCTTCACTTTCTGGAATTTATACATAATAAAACATATCTGATCCCGCAACACTTACGTGATCAGAAATTTCAGTTTCGAGAGGATTAAAACCATTTGCTTTCAAAAAGGCGTTCACTGTGCCTACTTCACCCAAATCTTTGCTAAAATATATTTTTTTCATCTTATTCCTCCTCCTAACAAAAAAATCACCTGCCCGACCCCCCGTTAACGCGTGGTGAGGGTCGGCTGGATTGCTTTGTTATGTATTTCTATTTCGTATATATTCTTCCAAAGAGAATACTGGTGTTTTCTTTAATTCTAAATCTTTTCGCCAACAAATGCATAAATACTTTTCATTGTCTGGATGACAATGCTCTTTGTAGTTTGAACTCAAGAATTCAAATTCTACAAGAATATCTCTACCATTTTTTTGTAAAATAGCATCTGGAAATTCGGCTTGTATTCTTTTGATTTCATAACCCAATTCGTTGCAAAGATAAGAAAATAGAGCGATAGTTTCCATTTCGTTTCTCGGCTCATATTGCAAAGGACAGACATATCTAAGCTTTTTGGGTATTTTATTTCGTTTATTGTTTAATTTTCGCTGTACTGGAAAAGTAAAATTATTTTTGTACTTTTGTGTAATATAATTTACTGCTTTTAGCCACGAACCCCATCTGTTTGTGTATGGTTTATATGAATATTTTGATTTTGAGCGAAATAAATGACTCCCAGGGATTTTCTTTATCTGATTCGCGACAAATATAAATTCATCAACTAAATTTTTCTCTGGTATTTCTGATGAAGGTGGCTTTTGAAAAGGATTTGGCTTCAAGCCGGAATATTTAATTGTTTCTGACCATGAGCCAAACAAATAAGTCACTTGTCCTAGCGAAATATTAATTTTAGAATAATTTTTGTAATCTTTCTGTGTAGGCGTTTTACCCAGTGTTCTATCTATACGGAGAATTTCTGATTTTATTATTTCTTTTTTATCATGGATATCGTATTTATGTTTTTTCATTTTTATTTATACATAACACCCGAAATCACCGGCTGGAGGAGCGCCGAAGGCGCGAATACAGTCCGGTGGATTGAGTTGTTAGAAATTATTAAATTTATTTTTAACAATATATTTTATGGCCTCCAATAACAATTTGAATTCTACAGAACTGTCTGAATCAATAAATATTCCAGCATGCAATAGATATCCTTCGCCGTATCGACGAGCAATAAAAGGAAGCGACTCATTATCTTTTTGCCTAAGTAGTGGAATGTAATCGGAAGAAGAAGGTGTAGTGGCTCGAAAACGCTTAATCTTTTTTGTAATTGTAGTTAAATCGCCTACTATTTTTTTGTCTTTTTCGTTTTGATATATTTCTACCTCATGAGGTTCTTGAAATATTAAATTCCCACTTTGATCAAAACCATCCCCTGTTGGTATAATGCCAAATTCCTGAAATAATAAAGAATCAATTAGAGATTGTTTATCGTCTTTTGTTTTTACGATAACCCACTCGGCAGATGCAGATGTTTGAGTGTTTTGGTGTAACCAAAAAGCTCCGCCAGTACACACAAATATGCCCCCATTTTTTATATAGTCACATATTTTATAGAATGTTGTATGTAGCTTTAAATTTTCTTCTGGAAATATATCTCCAAAAGGGTTTATGATTATTGAAAAGGAGTCATCGATTTCAGAGGTGGGAATCATTCGTAGCCTTTTAAGCTTGATACTCTTTAAAGATTCGTCTAGTTTTGAGAACCAAATAGTGCTGGTGATTTTGGTATGAGCTCTTTGACATTTATATTCTCTTACTGGACCAACGATATTTCCGCTAAGGATTCCTATTTTTGGAAATATTTTTTTTATTTTTTTACTAATGAAGCCTTTTATTTTAATATAAATAGGTATTAGTAAATAGTAGATTAGCAGCAATAATAACAATAATGATGCATAATGATAAAGTGTTGGACTTTTAAAGATGCTATTAAAAATAGCCATCAAGATAACTATTATTGTTGAGCTAATGAATTTTTTTGTAAATTCTTTCATTTTTTATTTCTAACACGAAAATCACCTGCCCGACGAGCCCAGGCTCCAAGAAGCCGCGAGGAGGGTCAGGTGGGTTGCTTTGTTATGTGTTTTATGTAATTTTTTAAACATTTCCCTTTATCCATCAATTTCTTTTTCCAGATCTATTATTTCGGATTTCAATTTTTCAAGCAATAAGTTGTCAAAATTAAATCGGCGATATTTTTCTTTTTCTATTTTTTGTTTTCTGTGGTTTAATAATTTCAAAAAATCTATAGTTTTTTCTGTAAAAAGCGTATAAATAATTGTTCCAATCAGTGGGATTGTAACGCTAATAATCCAAGTCCATTTTTCAATTTCATCCCACCCATATTTCCAAATAAGAAAATATGTTAAGATATAAGTTGTTATTACGCTCCCGGAAATTTTTATTTTGAAAAATAAAAAAGCCTTTTTTATTTCAATATCAATAGGTTCTTTCTGGTTTTCTAAAATTCTTATGCTATTCTGTTTCTCTTGCAACAAAGATTTTTTTGCTTTGATAACTTGAGACATTAACCAAGTTTTATCTTTTTCATATTTCTCTAGCTTTTCTTCTTTCTGTTGTAAATTCTCTTTAAGTTTAATATTATCTTCTACTTGTTTTTCTGCATTATTTTTGAAGTGCTCTTGCTCTTGGATAAATTTTTTCAAGCTATCTTCAGATATTATCGCCAAAATTGAAGAAATATCGTCTGGCATTATCTCCTCAGGTTTCTTTACCAGATTTCTTAAGTTAACAATTCTTGCTTTTGCAATCTCTTCAGTTATTTCCCCGTTTTTAAATTGATTTTTCAAGTCATCATATTTCTCTCCTACAGAACTATCCAAAACAGAAGAAAGTATAATTTGCGCTTTCGTTATGACGTCAAATGATTTCGGAACTGAGCCAGAGCCAAACCCTTTATTAAGTTTAAACCAAAACTTATTGGTTATCCAATATAAAGTGGTTGCTAACGGAACTGTTCCTTCTGGTTTAATCATCTTATTCCAAGCAACTTGAATAGTCTTTGCATTCCCAGTTAATAAAATGTAACCAATGTTATAAAAATTATTTTTATCTGCATCTTTGCGAAGTATATGGATATAGCCTAAGTAACGTAAATGTTGTGTAATATCAAACCTATATTCATCTGAAACAACTTTAATTGTATTTTGATCAACTATATTGTATTTATGCTTGTTCTCATCAAAGTAATTAGACGAATTATCTACCGTGATGTCATTATTTTCAAGAAATAGAAAAAAATCTGATTTTTTATCTACCACATCACTTTTGTAAGCACACCCTTCAACAATAGATCCCATAGCAGTCCTTTCCGGATTTAAAGTATCCTTCCCTGCCACGATATATTCTGCCTTAGTAAAAAAACTATCTATTTCTCTTTCAACTTCCTTAAAGTATTTTAATTTAATAAGTTTCTTCCTGGCTTTATCGTTAATTTCAATCGTATATTTTAAAAAATCTTCAAATAGTGTTTTGTGCAATTGACCGTTGTACCCGAAAAAATGGAAAAGCATTTCTGTATCAAGATAAATCGTTAACTCCGTTTTCCAAGAACCAACCTCACCTAAATTGCTATTGTACTTAAGACCAGAATATAAGATTACTCCTTCACGGATTGTATTCAATTCGCTTCGAAATTCGGGGTCTCCTCTATTTTTTAGAATAAATCCACTTATATATCCAGAATATTCTCTACCATCAGAACTATCCATAAGAAATGAACAAAAACAACAAAGTATTTTTTTCTTTTCTTCTTCAGATAATTTGATATTTTTTTCTTGTGCTATAAAAGAAAAAAGTGGAGCAATTAAAACGTTATTGCTTATTTCCGTTTTTTTTATAAAAGTATCTCTATCGATTTTATTCTCTTCCAAGTTGATATTAACACTATATGTTCCTTGAGCTAACGTTAGATAACTCAATCTCTTAAGAGATGTGTGTATAACAGCTTCGGGAATATCAAACTCAAATGTTTTATTTAGCAAATTCTTTATTTCTGTTAAATTAAATTTATATTTTTTATTCGATGTAATAACTCCATTTAAGAATTCGCTGATTACTCCATAGATATCTTTTTGATTATTATAAAACTCTCTAAATACAGCTAATGACGCTAAATAACGGCTTTCTTCTTTAATCTTATCCATTTTTAAACCTCTTCTTTATCTTAGAACATTATTGATTACACATAACGCTCGAAATAACCGGCTTTTGGAGCGGCGAAGCCGCAGAAAAAGGCCGGTTGATTGAATTGTTATGGTTTAATTTTTTCTTTAATTCCTTTTACATCTTTCTGCAAATCGTCTAATGTTTTATGAAATATTTGAAGCCATTGCCTTATATCTTCTGTTCGGAAATTGTTTTCAAGTTTCCTGCGAAAATCAGCAAACTCTATTGGGATAGGATCATTGGCTGATTTTCCAAGATTATGTTCATATGTATTTGAAAACCTCTGCCCGAAAGAATCCTTATAAGTAATTTCAATTTTTACAAGATTTTTCATTCGCATATGTTCAGAACTAAAATGGGTATTGTTAGCTTTTTCTTTGTCTGTATTAAGCATCCCACATTCGAAAGTTCTTTTAATTTCTTTACCAGCATCATCAATGGTTGAGTAAGTTGCTCTAACATCAAATGCTGGGCCGAACCCCACATTTTTTAAAACCAAGAAAAATTTGCCTAAGTTATCGTACCAATAAAACAAACCATATATATTTGGTTTTACTTCTTGCTTTCTTGCTTCTTGTAACTCTTTAACATATTTTTCAACTCCTTCTTGTTGAGATAGGCGAGATTTTTGCAATTCTTCAACATATCTATCGAAACCTTCTTTCTGGGCTTTTGTTGCTGCTTCCATTGCGACCACATATTTGTTAAAACCTGTTTCTTGAGAAATGCGCGACTGACGAGTTTCTAAAGCGTAAAACCCTGTTATAAGGACTAGAACTACAGTTGCAATTGCTTGTATCCATAAGGCAAGCTCTGAGATGTTATTTGATTTTACTTTCGAATAATATAAGGCAATCGCGACAATTGATAAAATAATAATAGTTGCTAGAATTGGAGGTATCATTTTCATTTTTTCCTCATTTTCTTACCATAACACCCGAAATCACCTGCCCGAAGAGCGGCAAAGCCGCGATGAGGGTCAGGTGGATTGAGTTGTTATGTTTTATAATCTTTTGAATAAATCTTCTAATTTTTTTATAATTTGATCTATATTCATAGGTTCTTCTTCACCAAAAATCCTGGTTTTTATAAGAGTTTTCAAAAAATTATTTATTTTATCGTATTTTTCTTTAAAATTGCCACCTGCAGAAGCTACTAAGTTAGCTTCACATTCTGTTAACATTCTAGCAACAATATTGGCATGATCAAAAGATGAATAAAGTTCACAGATAGAATCTATAAGTTTTTGGTCTTTAGTAAATATGCTAGCCACATGTTCGCTGTAAAAAATCTTACGTTCATATACATTATAAAAACCTGTGAAACGATAACCAGGTCTCTTATCGATATATACTGCTTTTCTTCTGTTCTCTTGTATCTCCGTGAGCAGATCAGAAACAAGCTTTCTCTTCCCTTTTTCTATATTGCTTATTCTTTCAAATTCTTCTTTTTCCCTGCGAGCTTTTTCCAAGTTCAAAGAATCTTGTGTTACATTTGCCATTTTTAAAGTGGCTCCTGACATTTTTCTGGTTTCAATGGTATATGCAAGAACAGCAATTAATGTAAAAAACAATACAAAGAAAGTTAATTTATCTATTAATGCACCATCAATGGCAAACAAAGCAATGATAAGCAAGGAGGTATTTAATAGTGTTATAGAGTTGAAGGTCGTTGATTTCTTAAATTCATTAAATATTTTTTTCATATTTGTTTAAACATAACACCCGAAATTACCGGCTGGAGGAGCGCCGAAGGCGCGAGTACAATCCGGTGGATTGAGATGTTAGATGTTTTTTATTTTTCTTTACTTATAATCTGAATCCATTCAACATTTGTTTCATCAAATTGCACCCGTATAGACCCTTTTCGTTTCGAAACATTTTTTATATTTAATTCTTTGTTACCTTGTATGTCTATATAGTAATTTTCATTCGAAAAGTCCTTGTCAAAAGTTATAGTATAATCACCCATCCCGTTGTCTGTAATAGAAGATACGTTTTGACTTTCTTGAATAGTAACTATATTTTTTGGGTTGAAAATTAATTTCGCTTCTTTGATTCCGACTGGTGTCGGTGATATATTTTGGATTTCAACTTCTTTAAAAGATAAATTTCCCTTTATTTCTTGTGCAACAATTAATGCATTTGGATTTTTCTTTTCCTTTGCAAGTTTTCTCATTAGCTCATCAAATTTCTCGGTTAAAATAGTCACGTCACTGGTAAGCATATCTACTTTGCTATGCAATTGTTTATTTTGGTGTATTAATTCATTTTTTCCCTTAACTAAATCAACTATTTCGGAATCTTTTTTCCGAATCTCAGTTGTTAGCTTTGCATCGGCTTGTTGCTTGTTTTTATATTGTCCTACAACGGAGAATATGGTTCCAATAACAATGAAGGCCGTTCCAATTATTGTTAATATATGCATAGTTTTAATTATTATTTACATCTAACATTTGAAATAACCGGTTTTTGGAGCGGCGAAGCCGCGAGTACAGTACGGTGAATTGCCTTGTTAGATTTTATTGAAAAAATTATTATCAAATTATATTATATCAAAATTATCCTGTAGGGGTCAGGCATGCCTGACCCGTTACTTTATTATTTTTGATATTATTTTCGTCGTTATCCCAATTCATTGGATTTGCAAGGATGTATTTACGAATATTATTTAAAGAATTCGTGGTACGGATATGATGGTCATAGAAGAATCTTTGCCATTTAAATGAATTATTTTCTGATTTTCGTATTTGTTTTGATACGGCAGATTTAAATGAACCGATCATTGTTGATATATTATTGGATTTATTAACGGGATGGGCATGCCCATCCCCTACAGGATCATTTATTTTTATTATTCCATGGATATGGTTTGGCATGATTATATATGTATCTAATTCGATGTCAGAATAATGATTAGGGATTTTTTTCCATATTTTATCGATAATTATTCCAAATTTATTTAATATTATTTGGTTGTCTTCTATTTCTCAGAACAATTCTTTACGATTATGGGTGCAAATTGTTATATAATAATATCCTGGATTAGAATAATCATAATCTTGCAATCTTATATATTTACGTTTTGGAAATTTATCCATTTTTTAAAGCTAACACTTGAGTTCAGCCGCAAAAACCGCAGGTTTTTGTCGGCTAAAATAGTTTGTTATATTTTCTTTTTTTAAACTCGATATTTAATTTTTTTGCTATACTTTCGATTTCGTTAATGAGTCCTTCCGAATCATGTATTTTACTTGTACATGTTATATGAGGGTAATCATGCTCAGTTTGCACAATGACCTGATATATTGAATTGATTATTTCCCAGACTTTATTATCTAAATCATTTCGTTTTCTGTAATCTTCACGGCATTGTTTAAATCGTTTAGGACTGAATAGATTTTTGAATGACAACAGAGGTTTTGCTTTAGGGATTTTTCCTCTTAAATCCTTTATTTTCGGATCTGCGTCAATAAAGTCATTCTTATCAACGAGTATATAGTTACTATCCAGTTTTGTCGGAAATTCTTTATCTTTTATTATTACTAAGTTTTTTTCATTTTTTATTTTGTCAGATAGCGAATCTCTAAATTTATACAGGAGCTCATTATCTTGATAAAAGAATCGCATTTCTGCTTTTATTTCATTATTTTCTTTCCAAATTATCAATTCTCGTTCTTTCATTTTATTAAACATAACATTAAGATCAGCTGTTTTAGGAGCGGCGACCTGTCCGGCGAAGCTTTAGCGAAGGCGGGGGTCGCGAGTAAAATCCGCTCGATCGAGTTGTTATACTATTTTACCTTTGTGCTCTTTAATCTTATCGATAATAAATTTTTGCACATCAGATGGTATGCACTCAAGATTAAGTATTGATATTGTTCGGTTTATATAATAAAAAATCCACACATTACGGAATCTATATAATTTTCCAATAATATTCCATTTATATTTCGCACTGCCAGTATCTGCCTCAACGCTGATAAAATCCTCATCGAACGACCACGTGGCTTTTGGCGATTCCATTCTTTCAAATAATGAAAGGGAACGCTGACGAAATGTAAAATATACTGCAATCTCACCAAAAAATACGATTACTGTTAAGGCTGATACAAAATAACTTTCATATCCCCAGACTAACCATGCAGCGATTGCACAGAGCAGAATCCCGATTGCAATTAAGCATGGCAGTAAGCTCCATTTAAGCCATAACTGCCAAACAGCTTTTTTGATAGATGCCCGTGAATAATTTATATCGATTTTATATTCCATATTTTAGTATAACATTCAATCTCACCTGCCGTAATTCGCGTCGCGCTTTTTCGACGCGGGTTAAGGTTTGGTGCAGCGCCTTGTTATGGTCTTTTTATTCTTCTTTATCATCGTCATTAGATGGCGGATATCGCGAAAGAGCTAATGCTAAACCTAACTTCCCACACAAAGCTACTAATTCCGCCGGAAATAATTCTGATTGTACAGCTACGTTTCGCCGTTCTATGCCAAAATCAAGTTCTGGCTCTTCATCAAGACCAGGAAATTTAACTAATTTTTTTATTTCATTTTTATTGATTTTTAAGAATTTTATGGTATCTCTAATTTGCTTTTTAAAATTATCAAAATCAGCTTTGCTGACTGTAATATTTATTCCGGAATGATTATTCTTTTTTCCTTTTGGTTTT
>JAQTSA010000166.1 GCA_028711575.1 Candidatus Omnitrophota bacterium
TGAGCCGTTCCTTCCGGACGAAGGACAACATCTTTTTTATCTTCACCAATTTTGCGGGTAACCTGAAACATCTGTTTCTCAACGATATCGCTGGTCGCCCCCACTCCTCTTATAAAAACGCCCGACTCTTCCATAACCGGCAAGATTATTTCCTCATATCCGTAACGGCAAAACATTTCCCGGGCAGAATTTTGTATCGCCGTAAAATGAGACGCCTCTAACGGAGAAAAGTCAGTAGTACCTCGAAGGTTTGAATAATTTTCTCTTTTATTTTCAGACATAACTTAAAACTTCCCTTTAATAAAAAAAACCCTGCCGATAAAATAAAAAATCATCGAACAGGGAATCTTCCTTATTAAGTCAGGAGAATTATTTTACAGGTTTCATCTTCAGGCCAGGCTTAAAAACAACGGTAAGCCTTTCAGGAACAGGTACTACCTCACCGGTTTTAGGATTACGACCAACACGGCGATTTCGTTTCTTAACCTGAAAAACACCAAAGTTTCTCAACTCAATGCGTTTGCCCTGGTTTAGGGCTTCCATAATGGTATCAAATGTCCGCTGAACAACATCTTTTACCACAACCTGTTTAACGCCTGTTTCTTGGCTGATTTTTAAAACAATATCTCGTTTTCTCATAAATAAAGTTTATCATCGTGAATTTACAGTGTCAAGAGTAACTTTTTATGCGGTCGGTTAACCTAACTACCTGACCAATATAGATTTATTACAATGCAGACAAGCGGTTTTTTTTTAAAAAAACACCGGTCAAAGTTTCAGGGAAAGATTTTCTCCCCCGACAATAGCCCCAATAGCCGCTAAAACATCGGGATTAAGAGTTAAAGAATAATTTTCTCCGGTTTTTATTTTTATGCCGCTGAGTTTTGAGTCTTTAAGCGTAAAGCACACCGGGACCAAACCTTTACTCGCAGAAAAGATATCGCGCAACTTGTTCAAACCGCCTTGCTCTTTGTAGATTGAAAGGTTAACTTCTTTTACCTGGGAAAGAACATTTTCCATTGGGATAATATCTTCCGCTAAGACTTTCGGCATTTTCTCTTTTGTTTCGGCCTTGCCTTTTAGAAGGATTACTGATTTCTCTTTAACTATAAACCCTTTTTCTTCAAACAGCCTCGGAAAAACAACGACTTCAACACTGGCTGTTTCATCTTCCAATTTTAGTATCGCCATTCTCTGATTTTTGCGGCGAGTAGTTAAAAATTTTGTTTTTTCGATAACTCCGCAAATAACGACATCTCCTCCCCGGGCATCATCGTATAAAGATGAAATTTGACGGCGGCTGAGATATTTTACTATACCGGAAAAAGTGTTTAAAGGATGACTGGTCAGGTAAATTCCGAGCAGCGCTTTTTCATAGGTAAGAATGTCGATCAACGGCAGTTCCTCAAGATCAGGAATCGGAATTTCGTTAGTCGACTCAAAAAGCATCAGCTGATTAACATCGCGTTTTTTTGTATTTTTGCTTATAAGGCTGTCCGAAATAGCCAGCATTTGTGATCGTTTCAGCCCAAAAGAATCCATAGCGCCGGACTTAATTAAACTTTCAACGACCTTTTTGTTGACCGTACGCGAATCTACTCGTTCCGAAAAATCAAAGATAGACTCAAAGGGTTTATCGCGTCGAACCTCGATTATACTTTCTAAAGCGGTATTCCCGACATTTTTAATAGCCATAAGGCCAAAGCGAATATTAGCGTCATCAGTTACCGTAAAATTAGTAAAACTGGTATTAATGTCAGGGGGTAATACTCTTATATTAATACGTTCAGATTCGTTTATGTATTCAACTATTTTATCGGTATTATTGCGTTCACTGGTCAGCAAAGCCGCCATAAACTCGGTCGGATAATTAGCTTTTAGATAAGCCGTACGGTAAGAGATTAAGGCGTAGGCAGTGCTATGGCTCTTATTAAAACCATAACCGGAAAAATAATCAATCAAATCAAATATTTTTGTCGCGGTTTCTTCGTTGATCCGATTTTTTTTACAACCGCTGACAAACGAAGTCCGCTGTTCATCCATAATTTCCGGAACCTTTTTACCGATCGCCTTCCTCAAAAGATCAGCCGCCGCCAGGTCAAACCCAGCTAAAACCGACACTATTTTCATAGTCTGTTCTTGATAAAGAATAATTCCATAGGTTTCCTTTAATATTGAAGCAAGCATTGGATGAATATATGATACCGGTTTTTTGCCAAGCTTTCGATCAATAAAATCATCGACCATCCCACTGCCTAAAGGACCGGGCCGGTACAGCGCTAAGACAGCGATCAGATCTTCAAACTTAGTCGGTACCATCTTAGTTAAAATCTCACGCATCCCCCGGCTTTCAAGCTGAAACACGCCAATAGTAAAAGCATTTGATAAAAGATCAAAAGTTTTTTTATCTTTTAAAGAAATTGAAGAAATATCAAGCGCGATATTTTTAGTACGCTTAATGATTTTAAGTGTCTCTTCAATTACGGTCAGAGTTTTAAGGCCAAGAAAATCCATTTTAAGCATTCCGCACTTTTCAAGGTCGCTCATATCATAGGCAGTAATCGATTCGCCCTGGCTACCCTTTATTACCGGCACCCGATCCATAATCGGTTTATCGGAAATAACTACCCCGGCAGCGTGAGTTGATGAGTGACGAGACAACCCTTCCAGCTGAACGGCAACGTCAATTAACCGTTTAATAGACGCGTCAGACTTATAAACTTCCGCCAGTTCCGGGCTGGTTTTCAAAGCTTCTTTAAGATCTATTTTTTGACCAACTATTGCCGGAATCATTTTAGCGATTTTATCTACTTCACCGTAACTAATTCCCATTGCCCGGCCAACGTCCCGAACAACCGCCCGGGCTAACATTGACCCAAAAGTAATAATTTGAGCGACACAATCAGTTCCGTATTTCTCGGCGACATAATCAAGCATTCGAAGACGTTTTTCATAACAGAAATCGATATCAATATCAGGCATTGAAATCCTGGCCGGATTAAGAAAGCGTTCAAAAAGAAGATCGTATCGTAAAGGGTCGATATCGGTTATACCAAGCAGGTAACTGACAATACTGCCGGCAGCTGATCCCCGGCCCGGCCCAACCGGAACGTCATTTTCTTTCGCGAACTTTATTAAATCCCAAACAATAAGGAAATAGCTGGAAAATCCGGTTTTTGAAATTACATCAAGTTCGTATTCTATGCGTTGCTTAATTTCTTCGGTTTCTTTTTTATAACGGTTAGCTAAGTTATTATAGGTAATTGAACGCAGATACCCTTCTTCAGTCTGTCCTTGAGGTAAAGGAAAAAGCGGTAAATGAATCTTTGAAAAGTCGAGAATAAGATTACATCGCTTAGCTACTTCAACAGTATTAGATATCGCCTCCGGCACATGACTGAAAACCCGCTTCATTTCTTCCGGTGAACGAAAATATAAGGAGTTACTGTTAAACTTAAAGCGGTTTGGGTCAGCAAGGTTAGTCTGAGTCTGAATACACAATAAAACTTCCTGAGCTATCGCCGCTTCCGGTTCAAGATAATGGACATCATTCGTCGCGATAAGCGGAACATTTAAATCTTTTGAAATATCAATAAGCGTTTTATTAACCGTATTCTGTTCCGGCAAGCCGTTTTCCATAAGTTCCAAGTAAAAATTGTCTTTACCAAAGATA
>JAQTSA010000038.1 GCA_028711575.1 Candidatus Omnitrophota bacterium
CCAAAGTAGGTAAAAAAGAAATATTCCGGATTTATGATTATAAAACAGCTTTTTACACCTTTGCGGCTCCGCTTTCAATGGGAGCAACCTTAGCCGGAGCAAGCCAAAACGAAATAAAAAAATTACGAGATTACGGCCTGTATCTCGGCCGGGCTTTCCAAATTAAAGATGACATCCTCGGTATTTTTGGTAACGAAAAACAAATCGGCAAACCTAACTTGAGCGATTTGCAAGAAGAAAAAAAGACAATTCTTATCTGGCAGGCCTATCATAACTCAAATAAAACAGTAAAAAAACAAATAAGCGATACATTCTCAAAACAACAGGTAACACGCAAAGACTTATCGATAATCAAAAAAATAATTATTGATTCAGGATCTCTTGACTATTGCAAAAAAACTATTACTGATTTGATAAAAAGTGCCAAATCTGTAATAAATGATTCAACAATGCCGCCAACCTATAAAAAACACCTCTACGGCTATTGCGACAAAATACTGGATATTTAATCCAGCTCTATGCTGGCATAGAACAATTAGTCTAACCGGTATAAATAACAATTAAAAGATAACCAGAGAGAAACAACTAATAACAAGTAAATAGCCACAGTTCGGGAATAATTTCTGCTAAAGACAAATTCAAGAAAACTGTTTCCCGGCTGTATTTCAACCGCCTGGAAAGCATAATCCGCGCGATAAATCGGAATCTTTCTGCCATTGAGAAAAGCACGCCATCCATTGTGAAAATTCTCAAAGCGGACTAAAAAACCGCCAGTATCAGTTCTAATTAACAGACTTATCCGGTTAGGGTCGCTGTTGTGATTAGAAAAACTAATCGTAAAATCAGCTAAAGAATCAGAAACAAGAGGTTTAGCGGAGAAAGCACAGTCTTTATCCCGAAAAAAAACCTTATTTCCCCCAAGCTGAGATAATTTAAATTTAGGTGTAGCTTTATAAATTTCATCAATATATGCCTTATCAGCGGTCTCAGCGGTTAAAATAACCGGTTGAGAAGAAAAAACGAAACTATCTGATTCAAAACCGAATATATCTTCGCCCTTAGTTTGATCTAAATTATCGAACATATCGTTCAAACGCGAGTTTCTAAAAAAAACAAATCCTTCCGGATCAGTTGTGAAACTGGCTTCTTTTTCCCCCACCGGATAGGTGTTAACCGGTATCGGAGTTATTTTAGTGGATTTAAACTTCCGCTTTAGAGGATAGCTGAAAGCTTTTGGCTCTGCTAAACGCTGATTTTTAAGAGTAAAAGCGAGCATTTGACGATTAAAAAATGAAAGGTCAAGACAAAGAAGTAATAATAACACAATTAAAATATAATTTCTGTATCCCAACTGATCTTTTCTCGGACGAAAATATATCAGTATAAAAATAATCTCGATACTGAATATCGAAATCCACATCGCGGCAACGATATCCCCGGAAACCAGAATTAAGAATAAAGCAAAAACAATAATTCTCGATATTACCAGCTTGTTCCAAGCGATTTTAAAGTCAATCAAATACCGTAAGCCAAAGCCCGATACTGTAACCAGAAAAAAACTCACGAATTGAGCGAAAGGAAAAGTGTGGCGAATCATGGTAAATCCCGGAATATAACGATACAAAAAAGAAAGAAGAGTTTTATCGGCCGTGCTTAAAACCGCCAGAAAAACAGCGGCTAAAAGAAAAATCCACGGCAAAAAATCGTCTCTTCTCGTTATCGCAAAAGGGATTAAAAGTATCGGAATTATCCCGAAATAAAAAGCGTGGTGAAACCATAAATCGCCAACGCCAAACAACATCCGGTTGAGCAATATCCGGTAACCGGGAAAAGAAGCCGAAACTCGAAACTGACGGCCGACGTCATCGATTGTCACCGCTCCTCCGGCAGATATTGACCCGCGAGTTGGACAAACATAATTACCCCGTTCAAAATTAAAAATGATCGCCGGTAAAGCCGCAAGAATCGCCACAATAACCGCAAAGGCTAAAAGTTTATAATGTTTACGGATCATTGCTGTTAAGACAACTAGGATCTTTGGTTTAATCAAAACGGTAAAGATGAAAAGAACCACCAGAACAAACCCTAAAAAAAACGGGATATGATAATTAAGGCTTACACCGAGATAAGCTATCGCAAGTGCTAGGCCGTAAGGATTTTTATGTTTAACAGCAGTTACCAGCAAAAACAAAATATAGGGTAAAATAAAAATGACTACCGCCATCGGCTGACCGAGATTAACATAAAAAATACCGCCAAAAAGTAAAGAAATAAAACAAAAAAAGGAAACCCTAAAATCATCAAAGATAGCTGTAAAAAAAAGTAAACTGCCGACAAAAAAGTTCAAAAAAAGAAATAACCAGCAATGGTTAAATAAAGTATGAGTATCATAAGGAATATATTTTCCGAGAAAAGCAAAAAATACAAAAGGGGCTTTAAGAAAAAAATTAGTAAACAAATAAACCGGCTCACCGCCATTGAGATAAGGATTCCATCCCGGGTAAATGCCATTATTGACCCATTGGCGGATAAACTGGAAAAAAGTTTCGACCCCCCAAAAAGTATCGTGATAAGTACCGCTTAACCCTTGGAAAAACGATTTATGGATAATAATGAATCCGCATAAAGCGAAAAAAACTGCTAAAACTTCCTTTAACGATTTTCGAAACAAATAAACCGGTAAAAGAGTAAAAGCGAGAATAATCAAAAGATTGGTCACGAGCATAATTCTTAAGCTAATTATTATATCTTTAAGCTAACGGCCCTTTATCGTATTTATCACTTGCGAAGCAATAACCTTGGGGTTTAAGGTCATAATTGAGTTGAACTCATTAAAACAAGGAAAATAACAAGCCCGGCATTGGTGTTGGCCACAATTATCCCAAGCCGCTTTTAAACCGCTCTGCCTAAAGTCCAGAGCCTTAAAAACATCAATTAACTGAACACAAGGATAGACTTTTCCATCAGCATCAATAAACATCATAAATCTTCCGGCCGAACAAGGAATATAATCAAAATCAGGAGTTTTTCCTAAAATTATTCGTTGGCTGAAATCCGGCCAATCGGCAACGTAACGATAAACCTTTTCTGAAAATAAAATCGGCGCCCCTTTAGCTTTTAAATCAGCTATACGGTTAGCCGCGGCTTTAAGTTTTTGATTATCGGCCATAAAACTGTCAGAATCAGTTTTACCTTCAGACTGGTTAAACAAAAAATTAAATTCAGCCTGAATACCCTTATTCCTGGCCATTTCTACCACCCAATCCACAGCATCATAGTTATAACGAGTAATAACTGTCGTGGTATGGACTTTAATCCCAGCCGCCAAAGCGGCATCAATCCCAGCCATGATTTTCTCAAAAGATCCGGCACCTCGATTTAAATCATTTTTTTCTTTTGGCCCATCGATAGAAACACATATCATATCGGCTTTTTTTAAAGATTCTATTCGTTTGCCGACTAAAATACCATTGGTATTAAAGCCGCACTCAATTTTATTTTTTTTAATTCTTTCCACGATTAAGCCGATATCGTCCCTGATAAGAGGCTCACCTCCGCCAAGAGTAATTGACCGAGTTCCCAGTTTTGCCAACCCGTCTATCAAGCTCAGCAGCTCATCAGTTTTAAAATCTTCATCCTGACGATCAAAATATTGACCATAACAATAACCACAGCGTAGATTACAGCGAAAAGTCACATTTAAAACAACCACTAATGGCGTGCGGCTTTTAAAAATATGATCTCGAAATAAAGTCAGCATAAAAGCTGCCCGGTTATATATCCCCATAACTCACCTCTTTTTTTTAAACAAAACCTGTTTGGCGTAATTAAGTAAAACTTTAAAATTTAAGTTCATCAACAGGCTAAACTCATGATGATATACCTGATAACAACCGCAACAGGGGTGCCTTCTAGCCTGATTCCAAGCTCTAGCGACTCCGACTTCCAAAACATTATCGGCTTTAATTTTACCGATTAAATGCGGACAAGCCCAAAGATAACCGGACGCGTCAATAATACAAAAAAACTTACCGGCTACACATTCCGGCATTCCATTTGGCGGCGGCTGATTGATTACCCCTTCAATAGAAAAGTCGTTCCAGCTATTTAAAACACTCTGGTAAGCCGCTTTTGAAAATAATATCGGGCGCCCCTCTTCTTTTTTTCTTATAATATATTTCAGAGCATCTTTAAACTGGTCGTTAGATGGTTTAAAATTGGAATTATTCTTCTGATCATTTTTAATCGGTGAGATTATCAGACCAAACTCAACAAAAAAACCTTCAGCTTCAGCTAAATCAAGAATATAGTCAATATCTGAAAGATTGTACTGATTCAAAACCATGTTAACATGAACCCGAATACCGGATTTAGAGGCAGCTAGAATGCCCTGTAAAGCTTTTTCTCCCGTACCATTTCCTCTAAGGATATCATGATTTCGCGGGCGGCCGTCTAAACTAATCGCCAGAGAATCTAGTTTTTTCAGGATTTCGATGTTTTCAGTAACTAATATACCGTTAGAGTTGAGAGTTAAAGACATTCTTTTAGCATTAACAAACTCTATCAGTTCTCCGATATCTTTTCTTAACAACGGCTCACCGCCGGAAAAGCTTATCCGTTGACAGCCATTACTGCTTAAATCAGAAATAATAGCTTTTATTTGTTCGGTCGTTAACTCTTTTGAACTGTCCTGTTCATAATAAGAAGCGTAACAATGTTTACATCGGCAATTACAGCGGTTAGTGACATTAACGATTGCCGTAATCGGTTTAAACCGTTTAAAAATCTTTAATTTTAATATTTCTAAGAAAAATTTCGCCGATTTATTGATTCTCATATTCTTTTCAGGTTCAAATATACTCTTTAAGGTAATTAAACAAATACTGAGGATGTTTTAAAAACCCCATATCATGAGCTAAAGCCCAATAAAACCGAGGACGCCTCATAACATCAAAGACTAGACTTTTTTTATTTATTTTTACAAACTCAGACATTGCCCAATCTATAACCTCTTTTTTTTCTTCCGGTTTAAGGCGCTCGGCTAAAACAGCCGAGGGATCCATATGACAGCGGTCGCGATACTCCTCTAATCCTTGAGGATTTTTTGCGAGCATTATTTCGGCCAGTTCAGTTCCCGCCGCCGGAGTTGGCATATAAGGGTAAACGATATAAGGCGACACTTTCTTTACTAAATTAACAGTATCTTCTATCTCTTTTTTCCCCTCCCAAGGAAGACCAACCATGCAAAAAGCGACCATTCGAAGTTTATGTTTCTTTATTTTTTCGGCACAATTAATCACGTCTTCAACGGTGTTGCCTTTACGGATAAGTTTGCGGATTTGAGGGTTACCGGCTTCAAGGCCGATAGCTATATGCTGAGCACCGGCTCTTTTCATTGCCGCCAATATATCCTCATCAGCCATTTCGACTCTGGTTTGAGCAGAAAAGAAAACCGGAATTCTTTTTTTAATCAAACGCTCACAAAATTCAAGAGCTCTTTTCTTTTCGATAAAAAATATATCATCACAAATGTAGAAATATCTCGTACCGTAACGACGATAAACAAGCTCGATTTCATTAACCATGTTTTCCGCCGACCGTAGCCGGGGCTTATACCCCCAACTGGTGTGACAGCCGCAGAATGTGCAGTCAAAAGGACAGCCGCGGGATCCGTATATTCCCTGGAAACAATGCGGCGGAATATCCCTATAACCATCAAGAAGATGACGAGCCGGAAAAGGCAATTTATCAAGATCGTCCAAAGGCGGACGGTCAGGATTATGGCGAATCTTACCGTTATCATCACGAAAGCTTAATCCGAGAATAGAAGAAAAATCGGAGTCGGCAGATTCAATCTTTTTGATCAGTTCAACAACTGTTTCTTCCGGTTCTTTACGTAAGGCAAAATCACATACCTGCCAATCTGTATTAAGGCTGGGGTCAATGGCACAATGTAACCCCCGGTTAGTACTGCCTTCAAAAATAGTTATGACCTTATTGTTGATCTCTTTTGCTCTTTTGGCAATACGCAGGCCAGCGGTTAAAGTCGTACTAAAAACACTTATTATCAAAACTTCCGGCGAATAACTCTCGATGTAATCCGAGATCTCCTTCCAAATCGGATCATTATCGTCATGAAGCCGGCCATCATATTCCCGGGATAATTCGGTTAGAGCTTTTACATTCAAGTGATTAGTATTACCGAGAATCGTCTTCTTTTTTGGATCATAATCAGCATTATAAATCAAGGAACTAAACCCGGCCTCCTCTAAAACAGCGGCCAGATAACAACAGCCCGGAGGATAATGAATCAAGGAGGCTCTTTGCAAACGGTAAAAAGGGGGATTTACTATTAATATTTTCATGTTCAGATCTCCTTGTTTAACGGCCGGGACTTAAAAAAACGTAACCCTAAATCCTTAAAAATAAGTAATATTCCGAAAAAGATACCGCAGCTGCAAATTAAGTCCCTTAGGATTATAATCGCTAAACTTTTAAAAGCATTTAACTTATTTTTCCAAAGAAAAATCAAGTAACCGGCATTGATCAAAAAAACAACTATTAATAAATAAACTGATATCCGGTAATCAATGAAAAGAAACAATAAAAGGAATATAATAGCTAAAACCTCTAAATGAATCATCCGCCCCTGATGAGTTTTATGAAAAAACAATTTAGGGCATTGATAGTAAGTCCAAACCGTATCTCGGGAAAAATAAAACTGCTGTTTGAAATAGGCCGATTTATCAGACCGAAAGTGATGATAAACGCCATTATTTTTATCCCAAAAAATTGAATATTTTTTACTGATCTCAAAAGACAGCCTTAAATCTTCACATTTATATTGTTCGGGAAAACCTCCGCTTTCAAAAAAAATATCCCGGTAACAGCCGAAGTTATTCGAGACCAAAGTTTCAACAAAATCAGGAAAGTTACGGCGTCGAAAGCAAAGTTCAAAAAAAGCGAAACACTCTATAAATGAATCGCCAATACTGCCGCAATACCCTCCACCAACACACTTGATAGCCGGGTCTTTAAACCTTTCACTTATTTTTAAAAGCCAAGTTTGAGGAAAAACTACATCAGCATCACTAAATACCAAAATTTCCCCGCTAGCAGCCTTAGCCCCGGCATTTCTTGCCGCACCTTCTCCGCTGTTTTTGTTTAACCTGACTACCTGGGCATATTTTGAGGCTATGTTAAACGTTTCGTCAGAAGAACAATCGTCAACTACAATCGTTTCAAAATCCCGAAATATCTGCTTTTTTAAAGAAAGAAGGCATTTTTCAATATATTGAGATGCATTATACGCCGGGATGATAACTGATATTTTGGGCATTTCTATCTTCTAATCCTAATGTACAGCCAATTACATAATGCGGCCGGTTTTTTACTTCATCAAAAATCCTGCTTACGTATTCGCCTAAAACCCCCATCATTAACAACTGAATCCCACCCAAAAAAGTTATGCCAACAACGATAGAAGCCCAACCAAGAATCCTTTGTTCCGGATGAATAAAACGATTAACCACGATATAAAAAGAGTAGATAACACTTGATATCGATATAAAAAACCCTAAAAAAACCGATATTTTTAAAGGAAAATAAGAAAAAGAGATTATCCCATCAAGCCCAAGTTTAATAAGCTTTATAAAGCTGTACTTTACTTTTCCGGCAAACCTCCGATCACGCTCATAAGCCAAACCGATTTGCTTAAACCCTAGCCAAGCCCTCAATCCCCGGACGAACCGATTACGTTCTGGCATTTTGTTCATCAGATCAACAATCCGCCGGTCAATAAGACAGCAGTCGCCGCTGTCCAAAGGAATATCGGTATTAGACAATTTTTTAAGCAGCCGGTAATAGGTACTATAAAACATTTTTTTTACAAAGTTTTCCTTACGTTTTTTCCGAATCCCATAAACTACCTCATAGCCTTGCTTCCACATCGCGATAAATTCCGGTATTATCTCCGGAGGATCCTGAAGATCACCATCAATAATCATAACTGCTTTACCCTGAGCATAATTTATCCCGGCAGTAATCGCGACTTGATGCCCAAAATTCCTTGAAAAAGACACTACTTTTACGTTATGATTATCGTTATGATAGTTAACTAAAAGCGGCAAAGACTGATCACGGCTTCCGTCATCAATAAAAATTACTTCATACAAAAAACCCGCCGGCTCTAAAACGTTGATTAAACGTTGGTATAAATGAGGCAGGACGTCTTGTTCATTATATATCGGGACAATAATAGAAAGAAAAATTTCTGACATTTTAAACTAAAAGCTAGAGTTTAAATTCCTAAAACGCTGTTAAAATAATAACACAAAAGGCTAATCTATACAATTTTTAAATAAGCCTAATTGTTAGAAAGAATCGATTGTTTTTTAAAGAAAGAACCGCAACCCAAGTATAGCCAAAACATAAAAACAACTAAAACTACTAAAAAACAATGGATATAAAATAAAAGATTATATTTGGAGAAAAAAGAAAAAACAAGATGATGGTTACCAGGGGGAACTCGTACCGCCGAAAAAGCGTAGTTAGCTCGAAAGATTTTAGTTTCCTTACCATCAATGAAAGCCCGCCAGCCGCTATGATAATTTTCCAGCCAAACCAAATAAGACTCATTCTCAGACTTAACCAATAATTCCCGGCGATTGGGGTTGGACCTTTCTTTTTTCACCATAAACAGCGGGAAAGGCTCATTTTTTAAAGTGTTTTTCAAAGAGAAATCGATATCTCCGCTTTGAAAGAATACTAAAGGATGATTCACCGAAAAAGGATGGTTAAAGTACTTAAAGATAGTTTTTATATACTCTTGATCAGATATCTGCGAAGATAACAGCTGGGCGTAAGGCGTAAAATAAAAAATTGAAACCTTATCTCGATTCGAGTCAACAGCCTTTCCTTTAGCAAAGACTTTCTCATACTCGCTAAAGTATATCTGGCCCAAATCAACGCCAAAAACCGAAGGTTTATCCTCTGAAATACGAAAAAGAGAAAGCATTTTATCTAAACGCTTATTACGAAAAAATATAAAATCATCTCGATAAATTAATGATGACGCTTTAAATACCAGGGGACTCAAATTAGGCGGAACGCCTGACCAGGCCGGATAATAAAAAGAACGGGTAATCGGAGAGACTATTTGATTATTGGCTATCATTTTACCTGACTTAAGGTATTTTAAACAACGGCGATTTGAACCAGTTAAATCAAAAACTGTAATCAGGATAATGAATGAAAACAGAAACCATTTCAATTTTGAATTAACTTTAGAAAATAGGAATAAAAAACCGTAACCCGACAGGCATAAGATAAAAAAACAGGCTGCCTGAGCAAACCCAAAAGAATGCCGCATAAAATGAAAACCAAAAATAAAGCGGCGAAACAATCTCCAAAGTATAAAACTATTGCCGGTACCAAAAAGAATCATCATGACAACCAATACCAAAAATACGTACTGATAACGATTCCGGTGAAATAATAATCCCAACGGTAAAACCAATAAGGGTAATATCCCTAAATAAAAGCCGTGATGAATCATCGCGAAATAGTTGTCAGCCGGTTTATTAAAAAGCAAGGAATAGCCTTTAACCGAAGCCTCAACCGGCTTTAATTCTAATGAGGCATCAGGTGATTGGCTGAAAAAGTCCTTGCCCCGATTGGGAGAAACTACTGAATTCATTTCCTTAACTACCAGCAATAACGGGGAAACAATTAGAATTGACAAAGAAACCGTTAGAATAAGCAGCTTATATCTTTTAAATATTCGGTGGGCTAAAGAAAGTAATGACGAGCGATTAAAAACAATAGCCACCATCGCGCAAAGCAAAGTTATAAAAACTATATAATGAGGCATATAGTGATTAACTGAAATACTCAAGAAAAGCAAAACAAACATCCCGTCAATTACGCTTTTTTTCTCCAGAAGATTTAAACCGGCAAATAAAATATAAGGCAAATAATAAAGTATCGTTATTCCTGTAGGCTGGCCTAAATTAACAAAAAACATCTGACTGAATAGAAGAGTCAGAAAAAGCACAAAAGCAACTTTGAAGTCATTGAAGAGATTCCGAAACAACAAAAATGAGCCAATAGAGAAATTTATATAAAGAAACATCCAGAAAAGATGAAACAGTACATATACATTGATATTTATAAAACGGTTAACCCAACAAAAAATAACCCAAGGCGTCCACAAAAAATAATTAGAAAATAGATACAGCGGTTGGCCGGCGCCGAAATAAGGATTCCATCCGATTTGAATGCCGGAATCAAGCCATTGTTTGAGACTTAAAAACAAATATTCGTAAGTCCATTTAGTATCATGCTGGCAGGACAAAACTTGAGAAAAAAAATCTCGGTAAAAGTAAAAGAAAAATAGCACCGCAAGCAGAACCGAAATAGTTTCTGCTAATTTTTTTTTAAATAAATAGACTGGGATAACAGAAAATACGGCGATCCCAAAAACATAAAGAAAAATTTTTAAAAAATCACTTCCGGCCATTAGCGCTTAATATTTAGAAAAAATTTCCCGGGTTTGTAAAAAACACTGATTAACAATTTGCCTTAAAGATCCTGACAAAAGAAGGTTATGATCATTGTTAGTTAAAAATATACAGTGATCACAGGATATCGTGCCGCGAATAAGCTCAAAAGCAGATGAAACCCCAATAGCTTTAACATTCGGCGGCGAGAAAGTGTCCATCCGGCCAAAACAAGGATAAACCGAGCCATCAGCATCAATAATAAATTTTGTCCGCCCATAAGCACAAGGAATTAACGATTTGGCTTTAAAAGTCTCATCTTTAGTACAATAAGCTTTTGAATACTCAAACGGCCAGTTTAAAACATTTTCTAAAACCGGATACGATGTAAAGATTGGGTACCCCTTCTTTTTCCAATAAACGATATCTTCTATTACCTTTCTTATTTCTTGATCAGTTAAAATTAAATCGTCAAGATTCTTTGTTGCCCCGCCACAAGGATACAAGACACTAAAATACTGAAAAAAACCGATATCCTTCGCTAACCGACTCAGAAACTCCACATCATCCTTAGTATGGCGGGTTATTGTAGCATGAACCCGCAAAGGAAAACCTTCTGAACGAGCAAACTTTATAGCTTCAACTGTAGGCTGAAAAGTGTTTTTACCTCTATTTTTTTCATGCCCTTCTTTATCACCGTCAAGACTTATACACAAACTATCTACCCCGCGGATAAGGTCTACTTTTTCCTTTAAAAGTAAACCATTAGTAACCAGATGCAAATACATTTTTTTTCTTTTTATATAATCAACGATTTCACCAAGATCTTTACGCAAGAGAGTTTCTCCACCATGGATAGTTAAAGCTGAAGTGCCAAGATCCGACAACTGATCAATGATACTCTTTAATTCCATAGTTGTAAAATCTTCAAACCCGTCGCGATCACAGTAACTACCAAAACAATACTTGCATTTTAGATTGCATTTATTGTTAATCACCAGAACCACAATAAGCGGAGTTTGCTGATGTAAAAGTTTGTTCTTGATTATCTTATATGGATATTGAATCCTGCTTAATGCAGACTTAAAGTTTACTTTTCCCACGACAGCCCCCTTTTTTTTTGCAAAATAATCTTTATCAGAATAAGTAAAAAAGATATTAAACTAATAAAGAATCCAAGATTAAAATACTGGTCAGTAAAAACAAATTTTAAATCATGTTCCCCAGGCAAAACGTCGATTTCCATAAAGTAAAGGCCGCTCCTTTTAGGCTTAGTCTTTTTGCCATCGAGATAAATGCTCCAGCGGTTATCAAACATCTGGTGAAGAACAAAGACACCGCCTTTAGTTGAATTTAAGGTGAAATCAAAACTCGTACCGGAAAGACGGTTAAAACGAACTGTTTTAAGTTCTTGAGTAAGATTTGAAAAAAAACCATAGCTATAATCTTCTTTTAAAGCCGCAAACCCAAATTCTTTTGAAGGGATAACTATCCCCGATTTAGACCGTACAGATTCAAGCATTGAACTGGAATCGATAAACAAAAATAAAGGCTGATTATTAAGATATTTCAAATAACCGGCATTAAAAAGCCTTAAATGAAAAAACTCTCGAGTTTGCTGTTTATTGTAAAGCTTAGCGTTATAAGCCTTGCCATTGAGAAGGTTGGCGTAATCTTTTGTTTTTGTATAAACAGTCGAAAGAATCGGGTTTTTCCGGGCATCGGAAAAACTAGCCCGAGATTTATCATTGATAATAAATTTTGGAAAAGTTTCATTTACCAGTTCATTATCCTTAAATGAACGACTAACAAAATTCTGATGGGTAAGGGCAATATTTATTCCTTGCTTTGAGATAAACGGTTTAGTATCAATCGATACTCGGTTGAAAACCACAAAAAAATCAAGTATTACCAAAAATAGTATGATCAGCTTTCTAATCCCCGCCTTCGGCAAAAACCCTAAAAAGAACCAAGCGACAACAAGAAAGATATGAAAGAGATAGGCTAAAAGATAATACTCAGCGCTATAATAATAGAAAAATAAAATTGTGGTTATTAAAACATAAAGGAAAGAAGCAGTAAAATTTTTCGACTTATTTTTAGATCCGAAAAATTCATCAACCCAAGGCCCCAAATACAACAAAAGAAAAATAATCGGATAATACCAATAAAAAAATTCAAGCCTGATGGATATTAAAAAGGGAAAAATTTTATCCGCTAATAGGCGAAACAGCAAAAGTTTACCCGAGGTATCGGTAATTAACAAAAAAAATGATACTACAAAACAAATTAAAAACGGATTTAAAACAATTTTCTTTATCTTTTTGGTTAACAAGGAAAAAATAAGCGCCAGAGCTGAAAGGGAACCAAGGTAAACAGAAAAATAGTATTTTACCGGCAGGAAAAAGCTCATTAGCTCATGGTAAGATATCATTCCCAAGACTAAAGGATCAGTTTGAGGCCGGCCGGAAAATCTAAAATATAACCCTTTAGACATATACATTGGCAAAATTTTTACCGCTGCTAAAGACAAAGCCAAAACTACTGTTAAACCGATAAACCGTAATCCAAACTTAACTTTTTTTCTAAATATAACATCAACGACAACATATAGAAAAAATAGATACATCGCCAAGATCGTAGAAGCGACATAACCGCCCAAAATAGATAAAGCCAAAAAAAGTACCGAAATCCAACTAAAACAATTATCCTCTTTTCGCGCCTTGAGATAACCAAGAATCAAATATGGAAAACAGCAAGCATTGTAAATCTGATTACTCCAGGCCGGCAAAGACAACATCGGGCCGGAAAACATAAAACAAATCGCTAAGGCAACTGCTGTTATCCGGGAAGTCTTTAGTTCTAAAAGGCAAAAATAGACACCTACCCCACCTAAAACAATAAAAGACAATAGTTCTGTTTGAGCGATTGAAACTGTATATTTTGTGAAAAACCCCAAGATAAAATGAACCGGGAAAAAAGTAGAATTAAGATAATTATCGACTCAGGGATGGCCCAAATTAACAAAAGGGTTCCACAAAGGAAAACTGAACGACCGTAAGCAATCCGATTGATAGTTTATTAAAGGAACAAGCTGGTTAAAAAAATCATTACCAGTAAAAAATTTGTTGTGCAGCCAATATTGATGATACAGAAAAAAATTAGAAATAAAGATTAAGCCGATATCCAGCAAATTTTTCCGATATTTAGCCGTTTTAGCAGGTAAAAAAAGACAATTCATAAATGTCTCCTTCCAACAATTCAAATTTATTAAATTTCTTAGAATAGCGGCAATAAACACAAAATACCGATATCGACAAATAGATCGAAAAATTTTTTCCTTAATCCAACGCCCATAATAAATAAAAACAATTTTTTTACCCGAGAATTATCTCATCTTTACCTTTTCCTAAACCAAGAAGATTGCTTTATCAAGTAAACTAAACAGCCTAAACTGATTAGATAATAAAAATATAAAGATACCCGGTAAAAAACAGGATCGTATCTAAAAACAACCTGATGCTCACCTTTAGGAGCTTTAATTGCCTTAAAATAGCCATTAGCTCGATAAATCAGAGTAGTTTTACCGTCAATTGAAGCTTTCCAATCTTTATGATAGGAATCGCTGAAATAAAGAAAAGAATCCTCTTCATTTCGATAAAACAATTCCAAACGGTTGGGATTATAAGAATTTATCTCATAACGACTGTTAGGAACTTCTATCCTCTTTCGATCCTTATCTTGACGGAACAGCAAATCTTGGTCGGATTCAATATAAAGAACGCCGGGTTTAAACCTTCCCGATGCCAAAATATCGTAATAACCTTTACCGGCATAGGTTTCGATATTTTGATAAAACCTAATAATCGGTAAATTAATCCCAAGGTCATCTAAAATCCTTGAATAAATTCGGGGATAGTCTGACGACAAAACACTGCTCCTAATAATCGAATCCAAAACTTCAAACCCCTTTAAGCGGACAAAACTGTTAACATTAGAAAAATGCGAGCGATTATATATAAAGATCAAACTGCTTGCCGCCGGTATTTTTTTGTAGAAAGATGATAACTTAGAAAGATTACGGTTGAAAATAATAGCACCCTGATCTGTTGGGCTAGCTTCGATTTTTAAATCAAAAATATTCTTCCAGCGATTCAAAAAAGAACCTTTGTCCGGCCAGGAATAATCAGTATTGTTATAAACGTTAAAAAGATTAGACCTTAAAACATGAAGATAAGGGTAATCTTTAACTTCCGTCATAAACCGGCTGTTATTATAATCGCCATAAAAATTCTCGAGAAAAACTCCGTCGATGCTGAGTTCGATGATATTTAGAAACTCTTTCCTTTTTTCTTTAGGCCAGCTGTCATAGTCAAGAGCCTGTTCTAAAACGAATTCATAAAGACTTGTTGATATAAGCCGATCAAAAAATTTGGTTTTTCCTGTTTTAATATTTTCAATAACAGCGCCGACGTCAACCTGAGAGTTCTTCGAATCATAATGGATAAAACGAATTGAGTCATAAGCCGAAGGGCGGCCGATTAAAGCCGGACGGAAATAACGGAATTCGTCGTTAAACGACTCTTGAGTTTTCCGCTGGTTAAAAAACCTAAAAGGATTTACTCCTTCATTAAAAGGTATATTTTTCCTTTCCCAGGTAACCTGAGGAATTATCTGACGAGAAAAAAACAATAAATCTAAAAAAATAACCGCGACAAAAATGA
>JAQTSA010000039.1 GCA_028711575.1 Candidatus Omnitrophota bacterium
CAAAGCCTTTATTGAAAATTAGAATCGAAAAATTTTTATCAATTACATGAAGCATTGATCCAATTGAGTCGATAGTTAAACGATAGAGCTTTTCATTTTCTTCAAGAAGGCTGTCCAGTTTTTTTGTCTGTTTTTCGTTTGTCATTGTCTTACTCGTTAAGAATCCTTTCGGTTTCGGTAATAAGAGTTTCATTGTCTATCGGTTTTGATAAACAAAGATTTACTTTAAGGTCTTTTGCTCTTTTTAGGTTAGTTTTTGAAGGAAATCCGGTTAAGACTATTATTTTTGTATGGCTTAACAGCGAATGTTTTCGTATGTATTCACAAACAAAAAAACCGTCCAGCTCCGGCATTATCAGATCAAGAATTACTATTTCCGGCTGCTTCATGACTATCAAAACTCCGGCTTCAAATCCGTTTTTCGCGATATCCACTTCAAATCCTTTGGCTCGGAACAACTTTTCAAAACCATCGCGTATCGATTCGTCATCGTCGACAATCATTATCCTTCGTTTACTTGGGACAGGCATATTGTGCTTTTTCAGAAAAGAGATAAGATCGTTTTTTTTGATTCTTCGGTGTCCGCCTTTTGTTTTGTAAGCTGGTAAGGAGCCGTCTTCAATCCAATTGACTACGGTTGTCATTGTAACATGACAATACTGGGCAACTTGGTGAGTGGTTAATACTTCTGACATCATAAAATTTCCTCTTTTTTCGGAACGGTTTCGCCATTTGGTTATTTTGATTATTTTGATTTATCTATCTATGGATTTTACTTTAAAAATGGTTAATTGTCAAAGATTATATATTTTTTTTTGTAATGGTTTTGTTTTTTTATTAAGGCTTCCGGTTTAAAGTTATTGTTGATTTTTTTTTCTAACTATGTTACTGTATTGGCGTAAAAATCAAATTCACATAACTTAATCAAAGGGGGGCATTTTATGGCTTATAAGATTAGTGACAAATGTGTGGCTTGCGGCAGTTGTCTTCCGGAATGTCCGGTTGACGCAATTAGTGAAGGTACGCCTTATCTAATTGATCCTGAAAAATGTATTGATTGTGGCGCTTGCGCCGCGGTTTGTCCGGCTGAGGCTATCGATTCTGAATAATTTATCTGATTTTTCAAAAAAAAGACACCTTTTTATTAGGTGTCTTTTTTTTTGCTCTTTAACCCCTTGATGTTAAATTTTAGATTATTCAATTATTATCCTCTATCTTTAATAAATAACAGCATATTTAGCCTTAATCGTTCTAGTTAAAAGCGATTATATTAAAACTAAAATTTTTCTGGGAATGTTTTCCTTGCTTCTGTAAACGCTTTCAGGGAATAGTCATTTCTTCAGGTTTTGGGATTGAATTTTAACAATAAATATTTTATATTTAAGTTGCTCATTAATTCCCTTCAGGGGATGGGGAGAGTTAAACGCTCTCCCTTTTCCTTTTTTTATGGGCTATTTTAGTCGATTATTCCTCCGCCAAGGAGGATCTCATTTTCATAAAATACTATTGATTGGCCGGGAGTTATTGATTCCTGGGGAGTATCAAAGATTACTTTAGCTTTGTCTTTTTCGGTAAGTTTTACTGTGCAGGGTTCTTTTTTATGAGCGTAGCGTATTTTTGCTGTAAGTTTTTCGGGAATTATTTTTTTAAACAAATTTAATTCGCGGCAACTTAATTCTTTGGCGATCAGGTCTTTTTTTTCTCCGATTATCACTTTATTGTTTTTAAGGTCCAGATCAATTACATAGACCGGATAACCCATCGCTATTCTTAACCCGGAGCGTTGTCCTCTTGTGTATCGCGATAAGCCCTGATGCTGACCAAGTACTTTACCATCTTTATCACAGATTTTACCTGGCAACTCGCGAATTAAGTTGTCGGCCAAAAATCTTTTGTAATCTTTATCTGGGATAAAACATATATCCTGACTTTGACGTTTATCAGCTACAGCGAGATTGGCTTCTTTAGCTATTTTCCTTACCATTTCTTTGCTGTATTGGCCTAAAGGAAAGAGAATCGAAGGCAAAGTTTCTTTTTTTATCGCGTATAGAAAATAAGTTTGATCTTTTTTTCTGTCGGCAGCTTCGGCAATAAAATAGTTAATACCTTCAAGCTTAATTCTGGCGTAATGTCCGGTCGCTAAATAGTCAAAACCGCAGGCCTTAGCATATTCGTAAAGCTTACCGAATTTAAGGAAACGATTGCATTGGACGCAGGGGTTTGGTGTTCGGCCTAACTTGTACTCTGAGATGAAATTATCAATTACGTCTTGTTTCATTTCTTTTGAAAAATCCAAAACGTAATGTTTAATATCAAGCTGATGACATATTTTTTGTGCGTCGTTTATTGCTGTCTCGCCGCAACATTTAGGTTTATCAGTATCTTGGGAATCGCTTATACCTAAACACATCGTTAATGCGCTGACGATATAGCCTTGTTCTTTTAATAGATATGCCGCGACTGAAGAATCGACGCCGCCGCTTAGGGCGACTAAAACTTTTTTATTCTTACTCATACTATCAATTTAGACAATTTGTTTTCAGCTAATGGCTTTGCTGATATTGTTTTGTTTAAGCCTTCTGCAGTTAAGGTTACATCCACCGCCTCATCGTTTGATGTATAGCGGGCGATTATTTGGCAACAAACTTTTTCAGTTTCTGGATTTAATTCTCCAATTAAAAGGCCGGCTGGACCAGATAAAGTTTTTGGTTCAAAGATGGTGTCGTTTCCTTTTTTAAAAGATAATAGAGCGTGATTTTCTTTTTCGTTTCGGCCTACCACAAATTTTAAGCCATTAATACGAAAATGCCGCCCTTGTTTTAAAAGTTCGATGTTTTCCAGGGAAAGTTCATGATGGCTGATAGTTTCTTTCAGTCTTCGGCAAAAACCAGTTTCGGTTAAAAGGCATCCTCCGCCTGGCCAGGGAAATTTTGTTATTTTCCATTTTTTTGCCAGTTCTAGCTGTTGGCGACGGCCGCGGCCGGTTATTGAGAAAAGCAGGCTGGGTTTTATCAGACCTTGTTTCTGGGGTAAGGTCATATTAAGTAAGTTTGCCGAAAGCGGCCGAACAAGCATCCCTTCTAAGCCGCTGTCCCGTTCAATGATTTTTAATGCTTTAGTGTGTTGAGACATCGGGCGTTGACCTAATACTTCACCAGTAAAAACAAAAGCGGCTTTTTCTTCTAACATTATTTCTTTAGCTTTCTTTAGCATAAGGATTTTACAGTCGATGCAGGGATTTAAATTTTTTCCGTAGCCATATTTTGGGTTTTTGAATGTTTCTAAAAAAACATCTGATAAAACCTCTACCCGGAATTCGAAATCTAATTGCTGAGATATTTTTTGAGCCGCGCTGTTATATACAGTTGTTGAATCGATCCTTGTAAAGGGGATAAGAAAATGTACTCCAATAACTTCAATGCCGTTATTTTGTATGATTTTTACGGCGAGAGAGCTGTCTAAGCCTCCGGAAATCATAGCTATCGCTTTCATAAATTTAATTATTTTGAATCGGTATCGCGGGCGATAAGGTAAATGCCGTTAAGAGCGAAAATGTTAGGTAAAAAAAATATTTTTTTATTTTTACCTATAAAATGTTTAGCTAATATCTTGATTGAATTTTCTTTACAGAAATCATCAAAATCGGTAATGCTTAAAAAATGAAGGTTAGGTGTATCGTACCAGCGATAGGGTAACGATTGTGTAACCGGCACTTTACCTCTCAAAAAAACTGAAATCCTTGCTTTCAAATGAACGAAATTAGGGAAACCGACAATTACTTTTTTGCCAACGCGTAAGGCTTCTTTAATAACAAAGCCGACGTTTTTTGTTTCTTGCATACTCTGGTTTAGTATCGCGTAATCGAACGATTTGTCGGGATAGCCCACTAGACCGCTTTCGATATTTCCGTGGAATACGCTAACGCCTTTTTCAACGCATTTGTATATTTGCTTTTCATTAAGTTCAATGCCCTGGGCTAAGACTTTTTTTTCTTCAACCAGAAGCTGTAACAGGTCTCCGTTTCCGCAGCCAAGGTCAACGACTTTTGATTCGGGCTCAATCAGATTACAGATTATCCGGTGATCTAGGCGTGTATTTTCTGGCATGGCATCTAAATCCTTTTGTGGGTTGTATCGATAAAATGTTTTATTAAACGGGACTGTTCTTCTATTTCCAGCAAGAATGCGTCATGGCCAAAACTTGAAGCTATCTCACAGTAGGTCACGTCAGCGTGCCTCATTTTAAGTTGCCGGGCGATTTCAATCGATTGATAAGGCGGGTAAAGCCAGTCTGACTGAAAGGCAATGACAAGAAATCTTGCTGTTGCGGCTTGGCCGTTAGGGAAAAGTTTTCCTTCTGATAAATCGAAGTAATCCATTGCTTTCGTAATGTAAAGGTAAGAATTAGCGTCAAAGCGGTTGACGAAACTCGTCCCGCGGTATTTAAGATACCCTTCCACCTCAAAATCTATATCGAGAGAGAAACTGTAATTCTTTTCTTTTAATTTCCGGGAAAACTTTTTTTCCATTGAGGAGTTACTCATATAAGTTATGTGTCCGATCATTCTGGCCAAAGCCAGGCCTTGTTCGGGATGGGCTTTATCATAATAATTTCCTTTTTGCCAGTTGCTATCAGCCATAATTGCTTGACGAGCTACTTCGTCAAAAGCTATTTGCTGCGGCGAATGTTTAAGAGCGGTTGCGATTGGAATTGCCGAGCGCAGCATTTCCGGATAGGAGGCAACCCATTGCAAAACCTGCATCCCGCCCATTGACCCTCCGGCGACAGATAATAGTTTCTCGATTCCTAAATGGTCAATAAGTTTTTTTTGAGCGTTTACCATGTCGGTTATTGTTATCATCGGAAAACTTAAGCCATAAGGCTTATTCGTCTTAGGATCTATTTCTGACGGGCCGGTACTTCCTCCGCATCCGCCAAGGACGTTTGAGCAGATAACAAAATATTTGTTGGTATTAAAGGCTTTATTTGAACCGATTATTTCGTTCCACCATCCCGGTTTCTTGTCTCCGGAATGAAATCCCGCGGCGTGAGCGTTTCCGGAAAAAGCGTGAAGAATTAGAATCGCGTTATCTTTTTTTTCGTTAAGTTCACCGTAAGTCTCATAGGCCAGAGTAATTGGCCCCAGCGTATCGCCTGATTCCAGAACTAATTTATCCTCTTTTCCAAAACTAAAATATTTTGTTTCAACTACATCGATATTTTTTTCTTTCATGACTTTAAAAAATTAATTTTCAAACAACCAGGTGCTTAAATATCGTTCTCCGCTGTCCGGCAAAATAGCGACAATTGTTTTTCCTTTAGACTCTTGTTTTTTTGCGACTTCAATCGCCGCCCAGAGAGCTGCGCCGCTGGAAATTCCAAGCAGTAACCCCTCTTTTTTTGCCGCGAGTTTTACGTATCTTGCCGAATCAAGGTGGCTGACTTTTATTATTTCATCGATTATTTTCCGGTTAAGTATCTCCGGGATAAATCCGGCGCCGATACCCTGAATTTTATGCGCGCCCGGTGCTTCTCCTGAAAGTACAGCCGAGTCAACCGGTTCAAGAGCTATAACTTTTATTTTTGGGTTATACTTTTTTAAAATCTCTCCGGTTCCGGTGATTGTACCGCCGGTTCCAACACCGGCAATCAAAATATCGATTTTACCGTCAGTGTCTTTCAATATTTCCTCAGCGGTTGTCTTTCGATGGATCTGGGGGTTTGCCGGGTTTTTGAACTGTTGAGGCATAAAACTGTTTGGCGTTTCAGCGGCAATTTTTTCGGCTTCGCTAATTGCCCCGGGCATTCCTTTTGCCCCTTCGGTTAGAATTAGTTCTGCTCCGAGAATTTTTAGCAGCTTACGGCGTTCAAGACTCATTGTTTCCGGCATAGTTAGTTTTAGTTTATAGCCTTTTGCCGCGCAAACAAAAGCTAAAGCAATTCCCGTGTTTCCGCTTGTCGGCTCAACAATTAAAGTTTCTTTGTTGATCAAACCTTTTTTTTCGGCATCACTTATCATCGCTTGGCCGATACGATCTTTGATGCTTGATAAGGGATTAAAGGATTCCAGTTTCCCAAGAACTGTCGCCTCTATTCCTTGAGTCAAATTATTTATTCTAATTAGCGGAGTGTTTCCGATTGTTTCGGTGATGCTTTTATATATTTTTCCCATCGCTTACCCTCAGTTTTCTGCCGGAGTTTAGAGTTTTGATTGCTCTAAAGCCTGGGCTATATCTTCTATGATATCATCAATATGTTCGATTCCAATAGATAATCTGATAAAATCCGGCGTTACGCCAACTGACTTTTGTTCCTTATCGGAAAGTTGCTGATGAGTTGTGCTTGCCGGATGTATCGCTAAAGATTTAGCGTCGCCGATATTAGCTAAATGAGATATCAGCTGCAGCGAATCGATAAATTTTTTCCCGCTATTTAATCCGCCTTTGATTCCAAACCCGATAATCGCTCCCGCTCCTTTTGGTAAATATTTTTTTACTTTTTCTTGTTCCGGGCTCGACTCTAGTCCGGGATAATTAACCCAACTGACTTGGTCATGGTTTTTCAAAAATTCAGCAACTTTAAGGGCGTTTTCACAGTGACGGATAATTCGTAACGGCAAGGTTTCTAAGCCCTGGAGAAAAAGAAAGGAATTGAAAGGCGAAATCGCCGGGCCAAGATCTCGTAACAAGGTTACTCGTGCCTTGACGATATAAGCTATGTTGCCGAGCGGTTTTAGGGCTTCGACAAAATTTATTCCGTGATAACTTGGGTCGGGTTCAGAAATTAAAGGAAATTTACCGTTGGTCCAGGCGAAATTGCCAGAATCGACGATAAGGCCGCCAATCGATGTGCCATGACCACCGATGAATTTAGTCGCCGAATAGACTACGATATCGGCACCGTGTTTTATTGGCTGTAGCAAGTACGGCGCGGTTGTGTTGTCAATAATCAGCGGGATACCGTTTTTGTGAGCTATTTTTGATAAAGCTTCAATATCTGCGACATTAAGCTTTGGGTTGCCGATTGATTCGCTGTAAATAGCTTTTGTTTTTGGTGTAATTGCTGATTCAAAGGCCGCGGTATCATTTGAGGGTACGAACTTAACGGTTATGCCTAATCGTTTAAAAGTGTAATGAAAAAGAGTATATGTTCCGCCGTAAAGATTGTCAGCCGATACGATTTCATCGCCGGCTTGGACGATGTTAAGAATTGCCAGGGTTATTGCTGATTGTCCGCTGGCAACTCCCAGAGCGCCAACTCCTCCGTCGAGAGCGGCGATACGTTTTTCTAAAACTTCGGTAGTCGGATTAGTCAGACGGGTATAGATGTTGCCAAATTCTTTTAATCCGAAAAGATTAGCGGCGTGTTCGGTATTTTTAAATAAATATGATGTTGTCTGGTAAATCGGTACCGCCCGTGAACCGGTATCGCTATCGACAACATGGCCGGCGTGAAGTACTATAGTTTCGGGTTTTAATTTTTTTTCTTTTTCTTTTTTAGACATTCTGTCCCCCTTTTAAGTCGTTTCTACATCTTGGATTATACACTTTAAGTTATATATTATAAATTATTGGTCGTTCTTGATTTTTTTTACATTGGTTGAGTAAATCTGCTAAACTCATTTTCTCTAAGGTCATAGATATCGTCTCGCCCAGCATCTTCCATAGATTTCTAGTTACGCAAATCGGTACTCGGCTGCACTCATCGGGTTTTTTGACGCAATCAACAAGATTAAAGTTACCTTCTAATATGCCAACGATCTCATTTAATTTGATCTTTTCCGGCGGCCGAGCTAAAACGTATCCGCCGTGGGCTCCTCGAAACGAGTTGATCAACCCGATAGCTTTTAAAGGGATAATTATTTGGCTTAAATACTTTTCGGATATTTCTTCTGATTTTGCGATATCTTTCAAAAAAACCGGCCCTTCACCGTGATGAAACGCTAAATCGAGCATTAATCTCATCCCATACCTTGCCCGGGTTGATATTTTCATCGATAAACTCCTTTTTCGTTTAGACTTAAAAAGACTAACCTTAGTAACACTATCAATTAACTAGTGATTAGTCTATCACTCGCTGATTCTATGTCAAGTCAAGATTTTTTGTTTTTTTTTGTTTTAATTTTCAATTTTCTACTTTTAGCTTTTGGGTTTTAGAATCTGCTCAAGGATTGTGTCGGCTTGTTTAGCGGCAGCGATATTTACCCGCGGGGAAAGTGGTGAGCGGCTAACGGTTACTTCAGATATTAAATCACCGATGATGGTCAGATGCGGCTTTATTTGTCGGGTTATTATATCGTCACTGTTACCGATACCGGCTATTCCCGAGGCGCAAACGATAAACTTTAAGCTATTGATAAAAGTTTCAACGATAATTTTTTTTGATTCAGGTTTATCTAAGGCTTCAACGATTATATTGCAACTGCCGAATATTTCTGAAAGATTGTTTTGGCTAAGGTGTATCGGATACTTTTTGATTGTTATGTCCTGGTTGATTCTTTTTAGATTTTCTTCTAAGGCATCAACTTTCATTTTGCCTACTTGATCGGAAAAATAGAATTGGCGGTTAAGATTTGATTGTTCGACTTTGTCAAAATCAGCAACGACCAATTTTTTAAAACCGGTTCTAACCAGATTCATCGCGCAGTTTGAGCCCAGTCCTCCTGCTCCGGCAATGCCGACTGTTACTGCTTGGATTTTTTTTAGATTTTCCTCACCGAGATATTCGGCAATAGCTTTTTCAAAGTTATTCATAAAACATAAAATTTAAAAAGATACCCAGTCTTTAAAAACTGGCTGATACCCGCAATTAAGGAGATGGTCTTTTATTTCTTTTAAACTGCGTTTATCGGCAGTTTCGAATTGCGGTGAACTTGTGTTATTGCTTGCGGTGTGTCCCCCAACAGCGGTGCTGGACTGGGCCGATATTTTTGTTACGCCTAACCGGATAAGATTGTCACGAAGGGCTCGGCTTTCTCGAGTAGACAAGTTTATGCCCACTCTTGGTAAAAAAATCCGTAGAGCAGTTATAATTTGAACGAGATCTCTGTTGCTGACTATTACTTCTGGTTTGAACTGGTTGACTTGCGGTTGGATTCGCGGCGTTGAAATAGAGATTTCGCTGCTTGAGAATTTATCCTGGAGGTACCTGGCGTGAGTCGCGGCAAAAAAAACTTCTTTTCGCCAGTTATTAAGACCGAGTAATGCTCCAATAGAGACGGTTCTCATTCCTTGGCTGAGGGCTCGTTCGGGAGCATTAAGCCGAAAGAGATAATTTTCTTTGGCACCGCCCTGATGAAGGTTTTTATAAATTGATTGGTTATAAACTTCCTGGTATAGGGTTAGGCCGTCAACGCCTAAGTCAATCAACCGTTTGTACTCAGTCTCAGTTAAGGGATATATTTCGATGCTGATTGAACTAAACCTTTTTTTTAGGATTTTAACGCAACTTTCAATGTAACTTAACGGGGCGATTTGTTTCGATTCGCCGGTCAGAATAATCACATGCTGGAACCCTTGGTCAGAAATAAACTCAGCTTCTCGCTCAAGTTCAATTTCCGTTAACTGTTTCCGTTCAATTTTACTGCTAGCGTTGAATCCGCAGTAAGGGCATTTGTTGGTACAATAGTTGGACAGGTATATCGGGGTGTAAAGTGATATTGTTTTGCCGAAATACTGAGTTGTTAATTCTTTTGATCGTTCGGCGATTGATTCAATTTTTGAGGCGGCTTTTATCGAAAGAAGATGTAACAGCGCCAGCTCATTTATTGATTCAGCAGAAATAGCCCGTTCGATGTCGCTGTCGGTTGTCGTGTCAAAGATATTTTGAAAATCAAGGCCGTTGTACTTCTGTAAGATTGGGTAATAACTCATTATATTTTAGATTTAGGAATCCTTTCCCTCGTTAAACAAAAATCCGGTTAGTGGTGAAGAAGGCTCGGCAATAAGGTTTCTTTTATTTTTTGGTGTTATTCCGCTAAGATAAGCTAATCGTCCGGCACGAACGGCTAAAGCGAAGCTTTTGGCCATTTTTGCCGGGTTTTCGGCGGTAGCAATAGCGGTGTTAACTAAAACCGCGCTAGCGCCAATTTCCATGCAAACAGCGGCTTCTGAGGGCCGTCCTAGCCCGGCATCGACTATTATCGGAATGGTTATCTCATCAATCATGATTCGGACCAGCTCTTTTGTTTTTATTCCCCGGTTTGTTCCGATTGGTGCTCCTAAAGGCATAATTGCCGCCGCTCCGGCACTGACCATTCGCTTTGCCATTGAAAGGTCGGGGCTCATGTAAGGCAAAACCGTAAATCCTTCTTTTACCAGCGTTTCCACGGCTTTTAAAGTTTCTAAGTTGTCCGGTAAGAGGTATTTGTTGTCGTTTATGACCTCGATCTTAATCCAGTTGCCGCAACCGCAGGCTTTCGCCAGACGGGCGATTCTTACCGCTTCGTCAGCGGTTCTCGCTCCGGAAGTGTTGGGCATTATTTGGCAGCGTTTAGGAATGTAATCAAGGATATTGTCGTCTTTTGAGTCCAGGTCAACTCGGCGTAAGGCAACGGTTACAACTTCGCTTTGCGATTGTTCAAGAACGTCGCCGATTAAATCTTTTCTTGAAAACTTTCCGGTACCGATAAATAATCGGCTGTTTAATTCTTTACCGGCGATAATTAAGCTATCGGTCATTTTTTTCTCCTTTTCGATTGGTTATCCTCCGCCGACAAAGGCGACAATTTCGATTGAATCATTTTCTTTAGGACTTATTTTTGGGAGTTCTTCTTTCGATACGATAATTTTATTGTATTCTATTATTACTCTATCCGGTGATAACCCTTTTTTTGTTATAATCTCAAGAAGAGTTACTGCATCGTTGACGGTTTCGTAAGTTCCGTTGACTTTAATTTTCATTTTTTTGTCCTTTAATTATTTTTTTTAGTTGCACGACTTTTTCTTTTACATTGTTTGCCTGAACAATTTCCCGGATAACGGCGATATTAGTCGCGCCTTTATCGAGCACTTGCCTGATATTTGCCGTAGTTATTCCGCCGATAATAATTACCGGAACTTTTGAAATTTTCAAGGCTTGTTCTATTTCATCAGTTCCGATAGTGTAGCTTTTCGCTTTTGTCGAAAAAATCGGCCCAAACCCGATGTAATCAAGGTCCAAACTGTTTGCCGTTTTAACCTGCTCGATTGAGTGGGTGGATAAGCCGATTATTTTTTCTTGGCCTAAAATCGTTCGGACGTCTTTTATCGGAAAAGTTAAAATATCTTCTTGTCCAAGGTGTACCCCGTCAGCGTTAAGAGTCTTTGCTAAATCGGGGTCGTCATTAACGATAAATTTTACTTTATTCCTTTTACAAAGTTCGGCCAACGCTCGGCCTAAATCAAGAAGTTCTTTTTGGCTTAAATTCTTTTCCCTCATTTGAAGGATATCTATTTTGGCTGAGACCGCTTCTTTCGCGATCTCTAAAATGTTTTTATTCCGGCAATATTGCTGGCTTGCTACAAGGTAAAGATTCGTTGATTTTAATTTGGCCATAGCTCATAAATTTAAAAAACCCTACCGATAATTTCAGTAGGGCTGCTTTTTTATCTCCCTACGCTGGCATTATCCAGGTCAGGTTAAACGGGTAATCAGCTTTTAGCCGAACTCTCAGAGTTTTTTAAAACAAACCCTCCCCGGATAAACTATATCCCGTTAATTCTACAGCTATATTTGTCTCTGTCAAGTTTAACTATTCTGCTGGCGATTTAGCAATTGGCGGGTAAGCGAATGAGTGTTTAGGAACGATAGAGATTAATTAATTGAGTTTCGGTGGGAATTCAATGTTCTCTTTAAACAACTAATTTCCTTTTATTTCAATCAGTTTTAATATATCTCAATTTCAAAATATAAAATAAATTATAGCCGGTCGGCAATTTTAAGTACCAATTTTTCTGAGTCTTCCCAGCCTAAACAAGCATCGGTTATTGACTGGCCGTACTTGTTTTTACCGATATCGGCGCGGCCTTCGATTAGGTAACTTTCAATCATAAGACCTTTTACAGTCTCAGAGATTGTTTGCGAACTTCTCATGCTGTGGATAACTTCCATCGCTATTCTCGGCTGTTGGGCATAATCTTTGTCGGAGTTGGCGTGATTGACGTCGACAATTATTGCCGGGTTTGCCAGGTCGCGCTTTAAATAACTTTCGATAAAGTTAGATAAATGCTCGTAATGATAGTTTGGAATAGCTCGGCCGTACTGATTAACCGCGCCGCGCAAAATTCCGTGGACAAGCTCGTTACCGCGGGTCTTGACTTCCCAGTTCTTATACAGGAAAACATGCGATAACTGGGCGGCTTGGATCGAGTTTAATACAACGTTTAAGTCTCCGCTGGTAGGATTTTTCATCCCAACCGGTATGGTTAGACCGCTTACTGTTAAGCGATGCTGTTGGTTTTCTACTGACCGGGCGCCGATGGCTACGTAACTCAGCAAGTCTTCCAGGTAAGGGTAGTTTTCCGGGTAAAGCATTTCATCAGCGACAGTTAAACGCGATTCTTTTAAAACTCGTAAATGCATTTTTCTAAGCGCTTTTATACCTTCAACGATGTTTGGCGCTTCATTGGGGTCGGGTTGGTGAAGCATTCCCTTATATCCTTCTCCGGTCGTTCTTGGTTTGTTGGTGTAAACTCTCGGTATGATTACTATTTTGTCTTTTACTGTTTCCTGTAACTTCGAGAGGCGATTTATGTATTCGCAAACCGAATTTTCATCGTCGGCGGAACAAGGCCCGATAATCAGAATGAATTTGCTGTTATTTCCGGTGAAAACATCTTTTATTTCAAGGTCTCTTTTTAATTTAATTTCGGCCAAATCGGCCGGTAAAGGCATGTCGTTTATTATTTCGTCGGCCGTTGGTATTTTTTGCAGGTACTCAAATCCCATATCTATCCTCCATTGAAATTCGGGTCGGTTAAAATAGAAAAAATATTAACACAGCCGGCATAATTAGTCAATCAGTTTAGCAGAGCAGGCAAACTTCCGGCTTCAACTGCAGCTGAAATCATAAGAATCGTCTAGGTTTCTTTAATTGAACGTTTTTCCGGCAAGTTTACTTCGGCGATTTTCGGTAAACGGCCAAAAACATTTTTGTAAACATCGTTGTATTGGTCTTTACCGCCGATTAAGCCCAAGGTTAGCGGCATTACTTTTTTTGCCTCTTCGACCATTGCCCAAGAAACATTCTGGATGTCCCATTGTGCGTGCGCGTCTTGGCGTAACCGGGAAATATGATAAAGTTCACGGGCGTTAACCCGGATTAAAACCCGTTTGCGATGAGCGTTAGTTAGGATGTAAGGCGCAACATTCGGTGTGTCTTGTTTTATTTTCGCATAGTTTTCGTTGGTTTTATCGATTACTTCCATGAAATATTTTTCCATACCGATATCTTTTATGGATTGGGGAACGGTTACGCCTAAACTTGGCGAATAATCCTGTGAGGTAATAGTTGACATCCGGTGCCGTTTAAGCTGGCCGAAACAGGCAGAAGACAAAACGATGTTGTAAGTCAGGTTTGTATATTCAAATTCGCGAAGCATTGAATCGTATAATTGCATGTTCTCCCAGGCGGTTTTGAATATCGAAATTTTTTCTTCTTCGGATAGATTGTCTACTATTTGCTTACAATCATTATAGCTCTTATCGCTGCAGCTATGCAGCAGCGCGGCAGAAATAATGTTATCGCTATCTCTATTGAAATCAGTTAAAACAACCGCTTTATCTTGGGACTGGTTATCTGAATTTTTTAATATATCAGCCGTTATTTTTTTTAGGTTGGGATAGGTTTTTGAGTCACGGTCATTTGCCTGGTAAAAAAGAACTATTGATGGCGCGACATCGGATATTGTTTGGTATATTTGGCTGCCAAGAGCCTGTATTTCCCGCAGCGGGCATGAAGCAAATCTTCTCAGCATCAGCTCTAGGTTTCTGGCGTTTATGGTCAGGCCTACTTGGGACTCTGTCGCAAGGGACGTTATGTAACGAGCATCTTCTTTTGCCCAGCCTTCTAAAAGGTTATGCTGTTTGGGATCTTTGGCTAAATCGGCGTGCTTTTTGAAAACGTGTTCTTTTAGTCGATTATATAATTCAAAGTAAGCCCGATTCTGGTCGGCAATGGTTGCTTTATAAAGGTCTAGGTGTATTGAATCTTTTATCTCCTCGGGAATAACAAAATCTTTATCAAGAGTTATGTAGCGTTGTGATTTCTCGGTATAGGAAGATAAGCGGAACTTTTCAACTTCTTCCATCGCAAAGCGCGAAACGCCTAAAATATCAAGATTGAATACGGCATGTTCAGCAACCGAATGATGTCCCATTTTGAAAATTATAGTAGAATTTGACTTTCTGGTTTTTTCGACTTCTTGCCGGGCAAGGTCGCGAATCTCATTGATCGGCCGGGGATCTCGGCTTATTCTGGCGTAGGCGGCCGAAAGGACTTCTGGGGTTAAATCCTGACGTTTTCCACACTTGAGTTGCAATTCATCTAAAATCGTTGTATCAACATTGTAACCGGCTAAATGGACTTTCATAATACCTCGTCGTTATATATTTTTTGATATTTTAATAGGAATCTAAGCGCAAAGACAACAGTATCCGGTCTATTAACCCTTCTATATTAACATAAAAAAAAATGTTGGCAAATATGAAAAACTTTCTTTTTTTGAGGCTATTTATCGAAATTGTATCCGATCGGCATCCATTTTACCCCGTCTGCTGTTTCATTTAGTTTAAAGGTCGCACCGGACTTTATGTCATAGATAAATATCGCGGTTTTGTCGTTAAAGGTTGCTTCAATCATCTGATATTGAGCTCGCTCGATGTCACTTTGTTTGAGTTCTCTAATCTTTTTTTTGTCTTCGTATTTTAATTTTAGTGATTTTAAGTTAAGTTGTGATGTTTTCGCGGTATTATAAAATAGCCAGCCGATAAATAAAAAAATTATTAACAGGGCGATGTTTATCTGTTTTTTCATTGGTTACTCCTGGTATAATTCTCATACTGTTACTTTAGTATGAGATCTTTGTTAATAATGATAAAATATAAAGGGTAATCCTTTTTCAGCTGGGAGACAGCTTGCTTATCCTCCGTAAGACTTCTTTCCAAGA
>JAQTSA010000167.1 GCA_028711575.1 Candidatus Omnitrophota bacterium
CTTGGAAAGAAGTCTTACGGAGGATAAGCGAGCTGTCTCCCAGCTGAAAAAGGATTACCCTTTATATTTTATCATTATTAACAAAGATCTCATACTAAAGTAACAGTATGAGAATTATACCAGGAGGGCAAATGAGAAAAAAAATATCTATCACCTTGCTGTTATCTATTTTATTTTTTACCGCTAAGCTAACGCTGACTTATGCTGAGGATATAATTCTTAAATCGGGTAAAACCGTGACTGGCCGAGTCCTCAAACGGGAAAAGGCTTGTCTTCATCTCTTTAGTTCTTCAGGTGTTCTGCTTAGCTTAGCCTATGATGATATCGCTGATTTTGGAGGTGATGTTTTAAATTTTAATCAAGGTGTAAATGCTTATCTCGATGACCACTATTCTACCGCTATTGGCTATTTTAAAAAAGCTTTAGCGATAAATCCTAACTATGGCGCGGCCTATAATAACATTGGTGTTAGTTATTACAGCCTGGGAAATCATAATCGGGCATTAGTTTATTACAACAAAGCTTTAGCAATTGACCCTCAGCTATCAGCGGCCTATGCCAATTTAGGTATACTTTATTACAATCTCGGGCAAAACAGTAATGAACGGGAAAACCTTGCAAAAGCTAAATATTATTTTGAGGCGGCCAGGAAGATCTTTTTAACTGACGGTAACGGCAATGCTGTTGCCTGGATTGATGAGCGGCTCAAAAGAATATAGGTCCCAACTTTAGACTTGATTTTTTTGTAAAACCATCTATCATAATTTAACGATAATCAGTTATTAATCAGCCTTGATTTTGAGTTAATATAATCTGAGAGGAGGTTTTTGATATGGCAAAAGAAAAGAAAACTGTACATAGTTATGAGTACAAGGCAGAAATGAAACAACTGCTTAATCTGATAATCCATTCTCTTTACACTCATCGTGAAGTCTTTTTAAGAGAGCTCATATCTAATGCTTGTGACGCCTTAAATAAAGTCCGGTTTGCTGCTCTTACCCAGGAAGGACTGGTTAAGAATGAAGAGGAACTTAAAATCACGATCGAGGTTGACTCGAAAAATAAAACCTTTTCAATTGAAGATAACGGCATTGGAATGACTGAGGAAGATTTGGTTGCTAATATTGGCACGGTTGCCAGATCCGGTACTTTAGATTTTTTAAACCAAATAAAAGAACAAGGAAAATCTTTTGATGAAAACCTGATTGGTCAGTTTGGTGTTGGTTTTTACTCGGTTTTTATGGTAACTGATGAAGTAACTATTGAAACTAAGTCATATTTGCCCGAGAGTAAGGGCTATCTATGGAAATCTTCCGGCGAAGGAACTTATACAATCGAAGAAATAGCAAAGCCAAATCGGGGAACAAAAATATCCTTTAAACTAAAAGAAGACGCCGCTGATTACGCGCAAGAGTATAAAGTCAGGGAAGTAATTAACAAATATTCTAATTACGCCGAATTTCCGGTTTATTTGAAAAAAGAAAAAGTAAATCAAGTGCTGGCTCTCTGGCATAAACCAACTAGTGATATAACCGCTGATGAAGCGAACCAGTTTTATAAATTCCTGACTAACGACAACTCTGATTGTTTGGGGTATTTGCATTTGAGTCTGGAAGGCAGCGTTAACTTCAAAGCTTTAATTTTCGTTCCCCAAAAGGCGCCATATGATTTCTTAAGAGTTCAGAATGATTCTTCGTTACATCTTTACTCAAATAAAATATTAATTCAGAATGATTGCAAAGACCTTTTGCCGGAGTACTTACGGTTTGTTAAAGGGGTCGTTGATACTACCGACTTGCCGCTGAATGTCAGCCGCGAAGTTACCCAGAATTCGCCGGTAATGTCCAAAATCAGCAGTATCTTAGTCACAAAGATATTAAACTTTTTAAGTTCATGGGCTGATAACGATAAGGATAAATACAATACTTTTTATAAGAATTTTTCAGCTCTTTTAAAAACAGGATTGAACTTTGATTTTGTTAACCGTGATAAGATTATTGAACTTTTAAGGTTTGAAACTTCTTTAGACCAACCCGGCCAATTGGTCTCTTTAAAGGAATACGTATCAACGATGAAAACCGATCAAAAAGCTATATACTATTTAAGCGGAGACCAACGTGATGTCTTAGAAAGTAATCCTAACCTTGAATATTTTAGAAAGAAAAATATTTCTGTTTTTCTTTTAACTGATCCGGTAGATGTTTTTACTTTCCCTTCGATACATGAGTATGACAAAAAAGAAATAAAATCTATCGATAAAGCTGATATTGATCTTATGCCGGAAGATAAAATCAGTTTAAATGAAGATAATTTGTCTAAGTCTTTAATTGATACCTTTAGGGAGATATTGAAAGCTGATGTGAGTGACGTTGTTGTTTCTAAACGTTTAGTTGATTCCGCTGTAACTTTAGTTTCCGGCAAAGACTCTATGGATCCGCAAATGGAAAAAATGATGAAAATTATGAATAAAGAATTTACATCAAGCAAGCGTATTCTTGAGGTAAATCTGGATCATCAGCTAATTAAGAATTTGGCAGCAATACACATTGCTGATAAAAACAGTCCGGTTATCGGTAAATGTCTTCGCCAGCTTTATGAAGGTGCCTTATTTATTGACGGTAATCTTAAACCTAATCCTGATTTTGTAAAACGAATGACTGAAATCATGGTTGATGCTACCAAGTAGCTGGGTTAAAAGTGCTAACTCCACTTGACTTAAGCGGCCGCCAGGAGTAAGATTATTCTGTAGAGTTAAGCCATAACCGGTACTAAATGAGATACTTACTACTCTTATTGATAAGTTCAGCTTTTATAGTTCACCCAGCACGGACTGAGGTCGTTGACTATTATGATTCAGAAGAAGATGATTATCTCACTCAGATTGTGTTAGTTAACGGCTATCCCTGGGGCGGAGTAGCTTTTACAAAATTTCAAATTGACAAAGATGCTTTTTACTTCGGGTTGAGGTTTAACCTGATAAAAGCTGAACGCTGGTCGTTTAAAGATGCTGATATTATTCTCGATGGAGTTTCTTACGTCTTAGCTGCTGATAGCCAATCTTCTCAGCGAATATCCTATACCGATTATAAAAATACTGCCCTTTATCCCTTATATTCTCCGGTAATTTCCGATCTTCTAAAAGCGTCTAAAGCTACAATCAAAGTTAATTTTGTCGGCAGAAATTCGATTACCTGGAATATACCGGATGATGTTTTGTCAGAGTGGCGGGCGGTTATTGGTCTTTAAGGTTATCATAATGTTTATCAAACAACTCAATAGGTTTTTCAGTATATTAATTTTCGTATTGTTAATCTTAACTTGCGGGTGTTCGATTACCGAATCTTCTTTGAAAAAACAGATAGAGTATTATCGCCAATCGGATGATTTTCAGGAAAACATTTCGCTGGAGATTTCTTATCGCTTAGCTTTTGATAAAGTTTTAGCTATATACAAGGATTTAGACATAACTGTTTTGAAACAGGATTACCAGGGTTTTGTCATTATTGGAACCCATGAAGAAAAATTAAGGATTCTTAATCCCGGAATACAAACGCCAACAGTTTTTTTTAAAGTGATAAGCCCGATGACTACCCTTTTAACTATCAAGGGTGCTGATATCGGC
>JAQTSA010000040.1 GCA_028711575.1 Candidatus Omnitrophota bacterium
GTTTCTTGGTGCCAGGCGAAACTGACGCTCCACAACCAATAGCAAAAACATCAACATAAGAAGAAATTTCTAAAACTTTAGGATAGGCTTTAACCGACAAAAAGCCTAATGGCGACTCATTTAAAGGGACACTTATAACCTCAGTAAGTTTGACTTCAAAGATATTAACCAGCGAGGCCGGTACCGCAACGTTTACTAAACCAGCCCCTGACTTTAAGGCCGCGGAAGAAGCCAGACAGACCGCGCCGCTGAGACCTAAAGAGCCCCCCAGAACACAAACATAGCCATAATCACCCTTATAACTATCAGCTTTCCTTTTGAGCAACGGCACAGGCAACGGCATAATCTTCGATATGAGTTATTGAAAGAAGGATTTCAACATCAACAACCTTCTTAAACGAGCAATAAGGCGCTCCACTTTCTTTATTTAAAATTACAATATCCTTCAATGCCAAAGGTAGATTTTTAGACATAGCTTTTATCACAGCTTCTTTAGCGGCAAATCTGGCCGCTAAACGCTGATAGAACATTTTCCCATGATTAATCGGCTTGATTTCTTCGGGATTAAAAATACGATTGATAAAGCCCTCTCCCCACCGGTCAATAGACTTTTTTATTTTTTCAATTTTTACGATGTCAATCCCCACGCCTACGACCATATTATTTATTTTTTTTTGTTTTTTTTGCGGCCAGAAGTGAGTTCATCTCTTCGACAGCGCGCCCTAGCCCAATATAAACAGAACGGGAAACGATTGAATGGCCGATATTCAGTTCCTCGACTGATCTAATTGAGGCTATTTTCTTAACACTTTCATAATCCAAACCGTGCCCACAAGCCACTTTTAAATTTCTTTCTATAGAAAAATTAACTGCTTTTTTAATCTTTTCAAATTCCTTATTTATCGAAACTTTAGTTTTAGCCTCAGAAAAACGGCCGGTATTAAGCTCTATCATCTCAACACCCATTTTTTTTGCTTTATTTATTTGGCTGGCCAATGGATCAATAAATAAACTGACCCTTATACCTTTATCCTGTAACCGCGAGACAGCCCGAAAAATTCTATCGAAACCTAAGACTAAATCAAGTCCGCCCTCAGTTGTAAGTTCTCTTCTCTTTTCCGGAACAAGCGTTGCCCGATACGGCAAGACCTTACAGGCAATATCTACAATCTCATTGTTTATCGACATCTCCATATTTAAGGGAACCTCAAGAACTGATTTGAGAGCGAAGACATCTTTATCCTGAATATGACGTCTATCTTCCCGTAAATGAGCCACAATTGAGTCAGCACCGGCATACTCACAAACCAAGGCCGCTAAAACCGGATCAGGATAATCGGTTCCCCGAGCTTGGCGTAAGGTAGCAACATGATCAATATTAACACCCAGCTTCATATCGTAATCGCTTTATTCAATATCTCACCACTAACAAAAAACCAAATGATGATGGCTATAATCAAAGAGATTAGTTTAAGCCAAAAATTATTAAAAATAAGTTCTTTTACCTTAACTTTCTTAAAAAAGTTCATCTTCATTATTTTCTACCGTGGAGTACTTAATTGGCCTTTCAATATCGTAAACAAATCATTGGCCGTTAAATCCCTGGACAATTGACCGTTAATAGCTAAAGATATACCGCCGGTTTCCTCGGAAACGATTATAACAACCGCGTCACAATGTTCAGATAACCCGACACCGGCCCGATGGCGCATGCCTAAGGTTCTTTCCAAAGTATCATTCTCGCTTAACGGGAAAAGACAAGCGGCAGCAACAACTCTTAATTCATTAATAATAACGCCTCCATCATGCAACGGTGCTGAAGGATAAAAAATATTCTGTAATAGTTCTGAAGTTAAGGCCGCGTCTATTTTAACACCGCTATCGACATAATTCTGAAGACCAATCTCTCTTTTTATAGCGATCAAAGCACCGCTTTTTTTCCGGGACAGATAACCGACCGCCGAGACTATTTCTCTTAAAGTCTTTTCAATATCTTCTCTCCGCGGTTCAATATAAAAGACATGACGTTTACCCAAACGAATTAGTCCTTCTCGCAGTTCCGGCTGAAAGATTATAACTATAAATATTAAAAATATTGTAAAAGCCTTAGATAAAAGGTTACTTAACACCGGAAACTGCAAAAGTTGAAAGGCAAAAAGACAAACAACTAAAATAATAATCCCTCGAAGCAAATAAACCGCTTTTGAACCCTTAAGAAAAAGAAAGATCTGGTAAATTACAGCCCAAAGAATTATTATTTCAATCGCGCCCTTTAAAGTTATTTGAGTAAAATAGAAATTCATAATCAACTATTTTTAATCGCCCAAACCATATCAACCATATCGGCCGCGGCACGCACGTCGTGAACCCTTAAAATAGAAACACCATTGAGAATCGACACAACGCTTGAAGCGATAGTTCCGCTAAGACGCTCACCAATCGAACGGTTTAAGGTATCGGCGATAAAAGATTTTCGCGAAACACCTAAAAAAACCGGAACTCCAAAAGATTTAAAGGCTTTCATCCGCTTCAAAAGCTGCAAATTATCATTGAGTTTTTTGCCAAAACCAATACCCGGATCTATTGCTATTTGGTTAAAACTTATACCCTGCTTACGGCAATAGTTCAATCTTTCCGAAAAAAAATCCATCAAATCACAGACAACATCCCGATAAACCGGATTATTCTGCATAGTTAAAGGATTAGCCTGCATATGCATTAAAATACAGCCTAACTTATACTTTTTTATCAAACAACTTATCTTTGGTGACTTTCTCAAAGCGGTTATGTCGTTAATTATATCAGCGCCGTAATCAACCGCCGCTTGAGCGACTTTGTATTTATATGTGTCACATGATATCGGTAATTTCTTAAATTTACACCGAATCAGTTTCAGAACCGGGATAATTCTCTTTATTTCTTCGCTTTCTTTAATTGGCTCAGAGAACGGCCGGGTCGATTCCCCTCCGATATCGATCATCTTAGCACCATCCCGAATCATACCGGAAACTTTATTTAAAACGTCTTTTTCCAGACTGTTGGAATTAGACCGGCCGGCCAATAACCCGTCGCCGGAAAAAGAATCAGGTGTAACATTAATTATTCCGCAAACTATTGGCTTCTTCAGCCGTATTAGTTTTCCTCTCGCTTCAAAAACATGATTTTCTCCAGATATATTATCAAGGTAAACTGACAGAGTTTCAGCTATATTTCTCAAATTAAAAGGCTGAACCGACAACTTTTGGCACAATTTTTGAAGCTGAGATTTTGTTCCAAATACCAGCGTCGAAGTCTTAATATCCTTAACTAAAGCATCCCGGCTTATCGCGCTATCACTACCTAACGACAAAAGGTGCTGTTTTATGATATTAGCTTCCCAGGAAGATATCCCTTCTAAAATAAAAGAGTAAAACACAGTTTTAGGAGAAAGGATTTTGACACCTTGTTCAGTTACTCCATACTCCTTCATTAACCGCTCAGCTTCATTTTGGGCAGTTATATTAATTGGAACTATTCTCAAGCTTTAAGCCCTCCCTAATCAATCAGTTGCCAAGGAACAAATCACAAATCACACTTTTACTTTTACAGCTTAACCTAAACTAATTCATACTTCGTCAGGCTCTTCGGTGATACCAATTATCTTTCTTACTTCAGCGACATCCAAAACCTCTTTTTCAAGAAGAACCGAGGCTAATTTTTTGAGTTTATCGTTATTCTTGATTATTAGATCCTTTGCTCTATTGTAACATTGATCAATAATCACTTTAACTTCCTGATCAACAATTTTAGCTGTGTCTTCACTATAGTCTTTATCTCTAACCAGATCTCGTCCCAAAAACATTGGACCATGAGACTTGCCTAAGGCATAATTGCCTATACGTTCACTCATCCCATAGTCACAGACCATTTCCCTGGCTATTGCGGTAATCGCCGACAAATCAGCCATTGCTCCGGTTGTAATATCAACAATATTTACTTCCTCACTGACTCGTCCACCTAAAGCAACAGTAATCTCTCCTAACAGTTCTTTTTTTGACTTATAACGTCGATCTTCCGTAGGGGGAATAAAAGTGTAACCGCCGGCCATACCGCGAGGGATAATCGACACTTTAGTCATTGTGTCAACTTCAGGAATTAATATCGATAAAAGAGCGTGACCGGATTCATGATATGCCGTTAACTCTTTTTCTCTTTTCGATATTATTCGGCTTTTTTTCTCCGGCCCCATAATAACACGCTCTATCGCTTCTTCCAACTCAACCTGTTCAACGGAATTTTTGTTGCGCCGAGCGCCTAAAAGAGCAGCTTCGTTACAAAGATTTTCCAGGTCAGCTCCAGAAAAACCCGGCGTTCGTTTAGATATTTCTTTTAAATCTACTTTATCAGAAAGTTCTATTTTACGAGTATGAACTTTTAGGATTTCGTCGCGTCCTTTTATATCCGGGGCATAAATAACGATTTGCCGGTCAAAACGACCAGGCCGTAATAAAGCCGGATCTAAAACATCAGGACGATTAGTCGCTGCCATGACTATTATCCCAATTTCGGTCTGGAAACCGTCCATTTCGGTAAGCAACTGGTTAAGAGTTTGTTCCCGTTCATCATGTCCTCCGCCGAGACCGGAAAACCTTTGACGGCCAACAGCATCGATTTCATCGATAAAAATTATACAGCCTTTATTCTCAATTTTTGCCGCTTTTTTTGCCTGGCCAAACAAATCCCTCACTCTTGAGGCGCCAACGCCAACAAACATTTCAACAAAATCAGAACCGCTGATACTATAAAACGGAACACTAGCCTCACCCGCTACCGCTTTAGCAAGAAGGGTTTTACCGCAACCGGGAGGCCCGACTAAAAGCACACCTTTGGGAAATCGGCCGCCCAAACGCTGAAACTTACGAGGATCTTTAAGAAACTCGATAACTTCTTCCAATTCTTCTTTCGCTTCATCAATACCGGCAACATCTTTAAACGTCACTTTACTCGACTTTTCTTTGCTCAAAGCAACAGCCCGGGATTTACCAAAATTCCAGACTCGCGAACCCATCTGATTGCCTTTATAAGAAAAATACCAAAAGAACAGAATTAGTAAAATAATCGGCCCAAAATATATAAGAATATTCGTAAAGACATTCTGTGAAGACTCAATATCAAATTTCGAAACATTTTTTCTCATTAAGGCAATAACTTCTTCATCCTGGGAAGGTATATACAGATGGAACTGTTCGCTACCTTTTTCTTTAGAGAACGCGCCGATCACAAGATTTTCGGTTAGCTTTACCCATTCGATATTACCTTCAGACGGATTAGTTTCTAAATAGTGATAAAACTCGTTATAAGTCAGCTTGTTCTTTTTCCAAGACGTAGAATTAAACAGCCATATCATTGATAAAGCTATAAGGATCCAGAAAAAAGAAACTCGAAAAAAATTGTTGTTCGGAGTAATCTGAGGCTTTTCGTTTTTAATATCTTTCATACCCGTCCTTGTTAAAAGTTTATATATTTAGTAATATATTATACGTTAATAGCTCAGGAAATCAAGGTCTGAATAATCAGCCGACTCCCCTCTTTTTTGACTGCCAAAAACGGCAGATGAACAACACTTCCTACCGGACGATTGAAAATCATATCTTCAATCTCCTCAAGGTGTTTACGTTCAATTCGGCGGGTATTTCCTTTTAAATCTTCAACAGCAAGACGCAAAACATTATTAAATAAAGCCGGATGCATTTTTTTTAATGGCTCAAGGGCTAAAGACACATGTTTCAAAGAATCCCCGCGTTTAAGCGATTGATAAACTTCTTTCGCCTGACGCTGAAGAAAGTCATAATCCAGGGTTAGAGTCTGAGCCAGACTGGATATGACTTCTGTACTATTGGGGTTCATCTCCTCGATAAGCGGAATAAGCTTTGACCGTATTTTATTTCTTAGATAAGTATCTTCAAAGTTCGTTTTATCAACACAATAGGGAATACCCCTAATTTTAAGCCAATCAACAATTTCTTTCTTTCGAATATCGATGAAAGGACGAATAACTGTCAGCTGTTTATACTTAGTTTTCGGCAAAAAACCCCTTAACCCGCAAAGACCGGCCCCCCTGACAAATCGCATAATAACCGTCTCGACCAAATCATCCTTATGATGAGCCAAAGCTATTTTTTTTATTCGGTTCTGACGAGAAACTTTAAGAAAAAAATCATACCTCAAATCTCTTGCCGTTTGCTCCAAAGAATCTCCATTGAAAAAAGCACCAACATTTTTTCTTTCACTAGTAAAAGGTATTTTCAATTTTTCAGCTAATTTTTTGACAAATTTTTCTTCATCAACCGCTTCCTTTCGTAACAAATGATTAAAGTGAACACAAAGCAGCTTAAACTTGAATTCCTGGCGCAACTCATTAAAAAGATAAAGAAGGGCTACCGAATCCGGGCCGCCGGAGACCCCAAGCATTATCGAATCTTTTTTCTTGAACAACCTGTATTTTTCTGCGGTTTTAAGTAATTGCGTCTTCATTTATAAACCAAATTTCCAAACTAGACTTTAAGTTTCATTATTATATCACATCTGTTATAATGAGCGCATGAATATTTTGGCTGTTAACCCCTGGATATACGATGTGGCCGCTTACGATTATTGGCTCAAACCCTATGGATTTCTGGCTCTTTTAACTTATTTGAATCAAAACCCCAGTATTCACATAGACTACATCGATTGTTTAAACGCGAAAACAAAATCAGGAACTTTCGGACGAGGGAAGTTTCAAACCGAAAAATTAACAAAACCCGAGATACTAAAAGATTTTCCCATAAAATTTAAACGCTACGGCATAAAAAAAGATGAGTTTTCAAAAAGCATCACTGACATTAAAGCCGACTATATTTTAGTAACTTCATCTATGAGCTACTGGTATCCGGCAATAAAAGATGCCGTGGAATTATTACGAAACGCCCACCCTGGGACTCCAATAATCTTAGGCGGGATTTACGCGACTCTCTGTAACGATCACGCCAAAAAAAATATCGCCTCCGACATAACCATCGCCAACGATGAACTAGAAAGCTTATTCAGCTATCTTAACGTCCCCTTCAATCAGAACGATCTTCTGGAAACATTGCCTGAATACGAGTTGTTCTATAAGGAAACACCCTATATCGTATTGCGTACCAGCTGGGGCTGTCCGTTTAACTGCAATTACTGCGCGCTCAAAAATCTTTACCCGGGCTTTAATAGAATACCTTTAGAAAAGGTATTGTCTTTTTTAGAAAAATATTCCCGTCAAGGAATATTCGATTTTGTTTTTTACGATGACGCTTTTCTTTACGGAAGTGATTACATCAAAACCCTATTAAAAGCCGTTATTGCCATAAAAAAACCTTTTCGTTTTCATACTCCAAACGCCCTTCATTTAAGGTTTTTAGATGAAGAAATTGCCTTTTTGATGAAAAAAAGCGGATTCATTAATCCCCACTTCGGATTTGAAACATTAAATGAAAAAGATTTAAAATCCTGGGACAACAAAATAAACCAAGGACACGTGACTCAAGCTATAAATAACTTAAAAACTGCTGGATTTGGTAGGGGAAGTTTCAGCTTTTACATTTTGTTGGGTTACCCCGGACAAGATTTCGAAAAAACAAAACAGGAAATAGAGCTTCTGGCTTCTCAAGGCGTCAGGATAAATCTTTCCGAGTTTTCTCCCGTTCCTAAAACGAAAATATCAGAAGAATTGTTCAGCGGCAACCACGACCCGCTTCTTGACAACAACTCTATTTTTTACTACACCGACATAAACAGCAAAAAAATCAGATCTAAAATTAACGAGATAAAATCTTTAGTAAAAAGACTCAACTCCGCCCACAGCGAATAAAAAAAAGAAAGAGGATCTTTTAAGACCCTCTTTCTTTTGATCGTAAGGCTGACGAAAGCCTCTACTCTTTTTTTAAAGAACTGTTTCTAAGTATATTTTACCCTCGAAACTTGATTTAGGTCAACAATAAATCAAAGCTGTATTTAAAGCGCTTTCAGCCGTAAACCCGGCTATTTAGTCTTATTGTTTTTGATCTTATTTAAAAGGTAAACTACAGCAAAAAGCCCCAGCGGGAAAGCTAATCCCGCGACAAAAAGAGTTAAAAGGAACTTGCCGTGCGACAATGACGACATCAGTTATTCTATCGCCGTCCATTTAAGGAGCGCGTCATTTTCGAAAGTAAGTTTAACTTTTCTTTCTTCATAAAACCATAACTCATAACCTTCAACGCTAGTTTCAATCTTATCCGGAGTTCCCATTTTAGTGAAAACTTCATCTTTAGTATCGTTTTTAACTATACCTTCGCCCCCGGAAACGACATAATAATCTTTGCTGGCAACGCCTTTACCAATTCGCTTTGTCCTTTCTAAACCAAAAGCTCCATCTCTAGCTCCGGTATAATCGCGCAGCTGGACACAAGAAGAAAAAATCATAGCCAACCCAGCAAAAAAAAGAATTTTTTTCATAACAGACACCTCCTCTTTAAACTTTACACCTCAAATTCATCACTAACCTTTATTTTCCAAAAGATATTTCTCTTTCTCTCCGGCATCAAGCAACATCTTTCGATTCACAAGCAAAGAAAAACCCGACCCGCCGTACAAAAATTCTTTTCGTTTTCTTTATTAAAAATAATTTTTATTCGCGATATCTTTCCCCAAAAATAGCCGTTCCAACACGCACGATACTGGCGCCTTCTTCAATCGCGACCCTGTAACTACCGCTCATCCCCATTGACAGATGATCAAAGTTAAGCTCAGGATAAGACGTTTTAATAGTATCATACAGCTCTTTTGTTTTTCGAAAAATCAGCCTCAAATCTTCCGGCTCAGCGAAATTAGGGCCCATAGTCATCAGACCACGAATCTCGATATTTTTCAGACAACTGATTTCATCTACCAATTTTTTTACTTCGCCAGGATCAACACCATTTTTTTGCCGTTCGCCGCCGCTATTGACCTCAATAAGTACCGCCATTGTTTTTCCTATTCGGCCAGCTTCCCTGTCAATTAAAGAAGCTATCTTAAAAGAATCTACAGTTTCTATCATATCAAAAACACTAACGGCCAATCTAACTTTATTTTTTTGTAAATGGCCTATCAAATGCCAAGAGAATTTAGCGGTAACCAGAGCTTTTTTTTCGGATGCTTCTTTGACATAATTCTCACCAACGGCCTTAACTCCTGACAAAGCTAAAGGTTCAATCTCCTGAAAGCTTCGGGTTTTAGTCGCAGCAACTAAAGTCACGTTTGGAGGAATATCTTTTAATATTTTTTCAACGTTTTCTTTAATCATGAATCATTTAAGATAAAGTATTTTTTGTTATTAGAAAACTTTGCTGTTATTATCAAATCTCGCTCTAACTGCCTCAAACTGCTGTTTATTTTATTCTTTGACTCAGAAAATGTTTTTTCTAAATCCGCCAGCGTGGCCGGACGGCGCTTTAAAAACATAATAATTTCTTTTTTTAGATTAAACGTTTGCAGAGAAGATTTCATACCGGCGCTGGAAACAATTATTCTGGCTTTAGGATCAATAATATTCTTTAATAAATTTACCTTTTTTAAATCCGGCAGAGATACTTTTTTCCACGACGGACGCACCGGCAAGTTTATCTGCAATTTATCCGGCTTTATATTATCAACTAGAACTTTAAAAGCTCTGGCTTCTCCTACAGTATCATTAACTCCGCCGACAAGCATTATTTCAAGCCAAATCTCTTTTTTAAACTCTCGACGCAAAGCGATTAAGCCTTTCAGCACTTTATCGAGCGTAATTCCCTCACAAGGGCTGTTGATCTTAAGAAAAGTCTTCTCGTTTGCCGCGTCTAAGGACGGCATAATTATATCAACGTCCTTGATCTCATCGCGAACAGTTTTACGATAGAGCAAAGAACCATTTGTTATTAAACAAATCGGGTATCGCCGTTTAGTTACCTTTCTGACAACAGAAATAATCCGATCAAGGTTTTTATGCAAAGTCGGCTCGCCGGACCCGGCTAAAGTTATACAATCAATAACCGGTTTACGCTTGATTATTTGGATCAACTCTTTTTTTAATTTTTCGCAATCGACATAAGAAAACCGGCGAGAAGTTTTTTGCAGAGTTTTTCCTACCTGGCAATAACAACAGTTAAAACTACAGCGTTTTGAAGGGATTATATCTATCCCCAAAGAAGAGCCCAATCTTCGGGAAGGAACCGGACCATAGCAATAATTCATAAAAGACTAATTTTTAAATTCTTTCAAAAAACTTTTCAACCCGTCAATATTTTCGCGATTAATTAAAAGGCAATAACTTTCAGTATCAACAAAAAAGACATCCTCTAATCCAATAGCTAACATTTTTTTATTGGGATTATCCAGGTAAAAACAGTTATTTCCGCTTTTTAGCGCTGCTACCTGCCCCTTTGTTGCGTTACCGGCCTTATCTTTACTCAATAATTCATAAACAGTATGCCAACTTCCAAAATCCTTCCAAAAGAAATCAGCTTTAACCAAGCAAATTTTTCTGCTTTTTTCCATAATCGCTTTATCAAAAGGGATATCCTTCAATTTTGAATAAAGCGCTTTAACTTTTAACTTAGAAACGGCCTTAAGAAAACCCTCATAAAAAGGATAGTACCGTTTAAATTCCTCCTTCAAAGTATCAATTGTCGAAATAAACATGCCGCTGTTATAAAAGACGCTACCTTTACTAATCAGTTTTTTCGCCTGATTAACCGATGGTTTTTCGATAAAGCGGACGACACTGTAAATTGCCTTGTCTTTTTTAGAACCCACTTGGATATAACCGAAATGAGGCGAAGGTTCTAAAGGCTTAATACCCAAAGTACAAATATAACCGGCCGAAGCAGCGGAAATGCTCTCCTTTAGAGCCAGAAAAAACTTCGATTCCTGCTTAATATAATGGTCAACCGGTGAAACAATTAAAACTGATTCAGCCGGCCTCTTAATTGAGCATAAAGATAAAAGAATAGCCGCCGCTGTGTTCTTGCTTGATGGTTCATAAATAATATTTTCCTTATCAAGAAATTGCAATTTACTTAAGTATTTTTTCTCGCTGTGACTAGCTACCAAATAAATATTTTTTCGTGAAGTAATTTTCAAAAATCTTTTAAAAGTAACTTCCAGCGGCGAAAAGCCGAAAATATCGATAAAATTTTTACTCTTATATTCCGACAATGGCCAAAGCCTTAAAGACCTCCCCCCGCAAAGAATCAGAACAATCGGTTCATTCTCTTTCATGAAACTCCTTTATTTGCCGGGAAAAAGACCCTCCGGTATACCCATCAAGAACAGCAGTCAATTCACTTAGTCTTAACTGTTTAGCAAACAGTTCTTCTTCCGGCAACTTTTTCTTTAAAATTATCTGCTTTAATCTCAACCGCTCATGATAAACTCTTATAATATCATCAAGTATATCAATTCTCAACTGCGTGTCAAGACGGCTTCGCGTATCGACATCATCCTGATAAGTATTCCAAATCAAGTCCCCGATATCCCAGGACAAAGAAACCCCCCAATCATACGGTCCGGTACAATATCTATCAATTCCGCTGTCATAAGTTACAGTTTTATCATAATCGATACTGAACTTAGGGAAAAAAGCGCGATACTTCAACTGTTTACGCCAGAATTTTATCTTTTCAGGATGAGCTTCGTTATAGCGCAAAGCATCGTCGATTATCCGGTTTATCTCCGGTTCATCCGCTTTCAAATCCGCCAAGGCGCCGGTAAAATTATCACGTTTAAAGTAATCATTTGTATAAAGTCCCCGTTTAGTTGCTAAATAAATTTTTCCTTGATCGCTGAATACTGCCCACAAAATATTTTGAGACGAAAGGCCTTCGAATAAATTTCGTGAAACCTTTTTTTTGAAATCCACTTTAAAAAACCCTTTATCGCTGGCCAAATATATACTATCTTTTTCATAAGGAGTCTGAGCTATAGCCTTAACCGACAAGCTATCAATGCCGGAAACCGACAACTTACGCCAAGTGCCTCCGGAATCAACGGAATAATAAACGCCTTTACTGGTACCGAGCCAAAACAAGTCTTGGTCAGCAATATCAAAATTTACAGTCTGAGCCACAACCCGGTTTTCTTCTTCTTCATTTTGACGTAAATTAAATATTTTTTTGACACCCCCCTGCTCCGGCAAAAAATACACGCCATTACTTGTTGCTGCCAACACCCCCGAATCTGATCCGGCAAGAGAATAAACATCAATCGACTTAAACAACTTTACTTTGTCCCAACTAATTAAATCACTATCAGCTTTATAAAGGCCCTGACTAGACCCGACATAAATTGCGCCTTTATTGGCACAGACACTATAGATCGTTTCCTCATCGGAAGCTGAAAAAACTTTATCCAACCGGTTTTTCCACAGATAAACACTTCTTTCGGTCGAGATATATACCGAATCAGAGTCATATTTACTGATCGCGATATCGCTGACAGCTTCGTCTTTAAACACAGCTTTCTTTTGAAAAGTTTTTCCCGAATCATCGCTTTGATATAAAGAATTAACTGAAGCAACATATACCAAATTTTTTGATAAGTAACTAAACCCAACCCGGACAATTTCGCTGTCCTGAATTTCTGAAACCGGATAAAAGACCGAAAACGCCTTACTGGACAAACCAATCAATAAACCAAAAAAAATAACCCCAACTTTAAAATAATCAACTTTCACTCTTCGCCTCCTTTTTTAATAGAAAAGCTGTTTATATTTTTTGAGAGTATTATTAATTATTTTGTGATATAATTTGTTTATGAAAAAAATAAGCTTATTTTTTCTTTCGGTATTACTCCTAATAACATCCGGATGCACCCAAAGATCTTACGAATTAAGGTTAAACCGTTTCAGAAAAGCATTTTACAAAGGTGACATAACTCGCGAAGAATTCTATAAATCAATCGCCCGGCTAGAAAAAGAACAACGGAGCCAACAGCAGTTGAGAGAAAAACTTATCAGTCCAGAATGGGAGTGGTAAACCTCTTTCTAAAAGTCTACAATTAACAAGCGAATTCAATACTTACAAAACTTTCGGTTTAAACTGATTCAACAAACCTTAAAAGTCTGATTTTCTTTAAATTAGCAGTAAATTAAAACAAATCATAAAAAATTACTATTTCAGGATGAGTAAAAAAATCATTCTGGGCTGAGGCAGTAAGCAAACTCCACCAGCCACGGAAGAGGTAATTCGCTTATGATCTGCCCCAACCGAAGAATTAAGTCAGGAACAATCTTTTTCTCCGTGGTTATAGGCATTTAGTCTTATTTACTTTATATCTCTTTTTATCAGTAATGGCAAGAAAATAATCAAAATTATCAAATCAGCTATCCGCAGCCAACTCCGGCTAAAACTTTTAAAAAGTCTTTACCCTATATGTTATTATTTCAGGTTAAAACAAAAAAAAATTAAACCGAAAAAGTTAAAGTTTTTGGAAATGATCGATATTTAAGCGATCCTGTTTGTAACCGCTCTTTTTGCAAGGTCTTTAGCCCCTTGAAAATAGGCTAATCATATTTTATATATTAGGTAAGAGAGCCCACCAGCCACGGAAGAGGCTCAATTCGGGAATAAAGATAAAAGAGGGTTTAGCCCTCTTTTTCTATATATACAATGATAAAAAAAATCAAAACGAAATACAAAAACCATTACATTAAATATCTGGAAGCCGAGCCAGAAGAACATCATAGACTACTAAAAAAAATTTTAAAAGGGTTTTGCTGGTTTCTAACAGTATGGTTAATGACAATCTGCATAATATCCATAACCGGATCAGTGATCTATAACATTGAGTCCCAGTCTAACATTCTTAAAGTAATACCTAAAATTATCGCCCCTAACGCTTTTTTCGTAGTATCTTTACTTTTCATAAAAAAATATCTGATTACTTCCCAAAAAGGAAAAAACTGATTTTTTTATTTTTTCCCTCTGGCTTCTTAATCTACAATTAATTAGACAAAAAGTCTTTAGAATTGATATTGAAAGTTTTTACTTGGAATAAAAAAGATGAGTTTATCAACGCCCATATATCGGCGACTCTCGCAATACACTTATTGGATTATCATTTCCGCAAGCGGGACATCTCAGAACTGTTCCATTATCTAAAACCTGCCGGCTGACAGCAATAACCCGCCGGCAATAAAGGCAGCGTACTCCAAAGGAACTTACTTCATATTTTTTTCCTTCGGGGGAATAAGGGTCAACCCTGGATTTAGCTAAAAAGCATCCAGAACAAAGAATCAAAAGGACTAAACAAATAGATTTAATTTTACTCATAAACAAAATCCAATTAAAGGAATTGGGACTGCCTTCATCTCCGCAAAAAATAAAAGCTCATTTAAAGTTTATTATATCACAAGCCAGGATTTGTAAACGGTTTCATTTAGATACCTTTTTTTTCTTGTATCGACACCAGCTTCAGCAGTAAAATAAAGATGTAGAGAATTACCTCGTAACCACATCTTTATACCGCATAAAAAGGGAAGCCTCAAAAGCTTCCCTTTCTTCTTTTAAATATATTTTTTGCTAAACCTTCAAGTTTTTAGTATACTTATAGGATGTGGAGTTATTATTTCGTCATTACGACTTTACTTTTCTCAATTGCCGTCACAACAGGGGCAGTACGGGCAGTTTTCTTCTCAATAATGGTCTATAACCGAAAACCGGAAATAAAAATTTACGATAAGCGTTTATATTTAAGCTTATTTACCGAAAAGGATCTTCTTAGCAAAAAAGGTATTTACTGGCGGGATAAGTCAGTCAACTATTCGATAATATTTATTATTGCCTCATTAGCTTTTATTTCAGCCTTTCTCTTTAACTTCTCATAAAACTGTTTAGCCCCTTTATTTCTTAGATTTTCCTTTAATGATTTATTTTTTTCTTCAAGTA
>JAQTSA010000168.1 GCA_028711575.1 Candidatus Omnitrophota bacterium
AACCCAATCCGGCCTTTATGGTTTTCCTCAACCACACGTTTAATTACATACATACCAATGCCGGTACCGGAAGTATACGATGATTTAGTCGTAAAAAAAGGAGCAAAGATCTTGTTTTTATCTTTCTCTTCAATTCCGACACCGTTATCAGAAACTTCAACATGAAAACATTTATCTAAAGTTATAAGCCGTAATGTTATTTCCGGTTTATAAGCTTTTTTTTCTTCGCCGGACAATTTATATTGACGTTTATCATAGCAAGCCTCATAAGCATTGTCTAAAAGGTTATAAATCACCTCCATAACCTGAGCTTTAACGCCATAAACTTGATCACTAGCTTCAATCTCAACCATTAAAGGAAATTCTGTTAACTGATGTTTAACTTTTACCAATTCAACCGACATTTTTATTATCTCACCTAAACTGAAATTTGAAAAGAAAGTATCGGTTTCTTCAGTCCGGGCAAAATTAAGGATTCCTTTGATAACCCCGTCGGTTTTTTTGACGTTTTCAATGATTGAATCGGCGATTTTTATGAAATATTCAATCGATTTCAAAGGTTCACCGCCCTTTTTAAAAAAATCAGGATTTTTTTCGATAAAGTCCTGGGCCTCAAGTTTCAGTTCTCCTCCGGCGATTGAAAAGTGATTCAACCGGTTTTTTATCTGATGCGCCACGCCATCGGCCATACCGCCGATTGAGGCAAGTTTTTCCGCGGCAAATATTTTTTCTTGAGTTTGCTTGGACTTATCGAGAAAAATACAATGTTCAATAGCTAAAGTCGCCTGACGCGACAAGATCTCAAAAGTTTTAATATCATCTTCACTATAAAAAGCACCGTTTTCTTTAGCTCCCAGGACAATAAGAGCCAAAAGCTCACCTTGACTAAAAGAAGGCACCACAAGATGAGAGACTTTGGAAAAATCATCACTGGCCGAGCTCTTAATACTATCGTAAAGTACAGGTTTTTTTTCTTTCTTTACTAAACTGATCAGATTATGGTCAAAACTTAAAGTAAAAACTTTCGGAAAATTAGCATAACCTCTGACCGCTTTTAGCAAATAGCGGTTAGACTCTTTATCAACAAGGAAAATAGCGGCAAACTTGACTTTTACCACACGTTTGACAACATAAACAATTAACTTTAACAGGCGTTTTAGATTATGTTCACGCAACATACCGTCAGCGGCCTGTAAAAGAACATTCTGGTAATGCCGCTGCTTAGCCAGAAGAATAGCTTCGGTTTTTTTCTTAAAATAGCGATAAATAATCGGCCCGGAAGTCGCGAAAATAACCGCCAAAGAAGTAGACAAAAGGCCTGATTTTGTTTTAAATAAAACAAGGAAAGGCGTGCCTAAAACAAACGCGAATACTATCAAAAAAATACCGGCTCTGGTAATCGCGACTTTTATGTCCATCAGCTGGTATTTAACTATTGAATAACCGACTAGTAAAACGTATGCTGAGACAAGAATATTGCCGTAGGGGGGAATTGGGATATCATACCAAAGAGGATAATTTGTAATCCCTCCACTAAAACCAATAACAGCTCCAAGTAATACATACTTAATCTGATTGCGTTGTATAGGAGAAGAACCTTTCATACCCTCAATCATGATATAACAACAATATAGAATCAACCACCCCCAAAAAAGAAGAAAAGGTAAATAAAAAATACCCGCTTTTGGCCAAAAGTTAAACCCAATAATCGTTCTCACATCCTTTACAAAATAAGGTGTAGTATTTAAGATAAGAGCTAAAAAACTTAAAAGATAACAAGCGAAAAGTAATTTTATTTTCTTCTGCAATAAGTTCAGCCATACTAATAAAAAATGGAGGAAAAATACAGGAATAAAAATCGCACCAATCATCAAAAATCGGCACCAAAACAAAGCTAATGCTTTTTCGGAAGAAATTTGCCAGAAAAAATAACCTAAACTCCAAAAAGATATTGCTAAACTAAGACAGAACCAACGTTTGTGTAACAAATCTTTTCTGTCTCGGCTATAGACAAAAAAACCAAAGACCAAAGATATCAGACAATTAATTAAACCACTAAATGCCCAAAAGTTCATATTTCTTAACATTTTGTCGCCAAGCAATATCTCATTACTTTTTCTTTTTGCAATATTAGACTTAAATCTTTAGGCTGAAATTCTGCCTCAATAAAGATACTCTTTAGTTCATCTTCTGATCTATATATAAGATACCATTCAGCGACCCATTCCATCCAAGCGGCTGAAGAATTGCAACTCTTATCGCTTGCATTAGCGATAAGCATCTGCCCTCCATTTTTCAATATTTTTTTAAGATTCTGAACAAGTTTTACAGCTACTTTGTGCCCCAGATAATCAAATAAACCGGCAGAATAAATCAAATCATACTCGCAGGGGATATCATCGTTAATATTTTTCTTCAAAGCTAAGCGAATAGCATTTTTCTGATAAAAATCAACTTTATTGAAACAGTTTAAAGAATTTTTCGCGTATTCGATTGATTGGATTTCACTATCATAACAATCAAATTCGACCCTTTCAAAAAGATCAGCTTTATCAGAATTTAATAATTCTTTTATCTCCCTTGCTGGACCAGATGCCAAACTCATTATCCGAATATTTTTATTTTGACGATTTTTTACAAAATCAGTTATTATTTGTTTGAAATCTTCTTTTCTTTCACGGATTGAAACAGAAGCGCTAAGTTGTTGAAAATAATTGTCCCATAATCTATCAAAACCGACAGTTACTGGGCTTTGCCGATAAATATCCTCTATTATCTTAAAATCACCGGCATATCCAAAAGGTTTTTGATAGCACCAATTTATTGAATCACCATACAAGAAATAACGCCGGTATCTTTTCTCAAATATTTTTTTTAACCTATAAATTTGCTCTTCCTTTTGGTTTGTTTCTATGTTTGCGTTCATAAAGGACAATATATCATTATAAACCGTATCTACAGCGAGATTAAATTTTTTCTGATATTTCGGCCAATCATTAGGAAATTCTAAGAGATTATTACGAAATCCATTACTTAACTTAATATAGTCTTTAATCTTAGAAAAAAAAATCGGTCTAAATATATCCATTTACTTAAAAATACCTCTAATTATTTCAAGCAATTCAGCTATATCAAATGGCTTGCAAAGAAAAGCAACTGGATTTAAACTCTCAGCTTTTGTTTGGTTGTTTTGATCAGCATAACCAGTAATAAAAATTACAGGTATTTTAATCTTGCCTTGTTCTTCAAGACTATTATAAATAGATTGGACTGTTTTTATTCCATCAATACCTGGCATTTTTATATCAGATATAATTAAATCAAAGCTTTCTTCTTCAAAGATCACCAAAGCGTCATCACCTTTCTTAGCCAAAAAGACTTCAAACCCATTTTTATCCAACAATTTAGCTAATGACTTAATTATTAACTCTTCATCATCAATAATTAAAATTTTTTTAGGCATAATAATCTCCTCGTATAATGTTCACTTGATAGTGAACGGTTTTTAATTAATAATATACTTATGTTAATCCATAATAAAGCAGGAAGACAACTTCTCATTCTCCTGTTGGCCCAAGCGGACCAATTCAAAAA
>JAQTSA010000169.1 GCA_028711575.1 Candidatus Omnitrophota bacterium
ATCAGCCATAAACCCGCCTTCCCAAGTAATACCTAAGATAGCGGTTGCTTCACTTTTTGGACTGACCAGAGGACTCGTCGCATGAGATAAGCTTACCATTCGGAAAAATTCAGTAAAAGCCAAAGCGAACTGCTCAAAACGAGCCTTTTTCTTAGCGGCATTAAAAAACTGATTAGAGGCTACATCTTTTAAAACCGATATGATTTCCACTAAAGAAGATATATCTTCTAAATCCGATTTGATTGAAGAAGACTTGCCCATAGATTAACCTTCCAGCTCAATAAGTTTACGCATTTCAGTAGTTTTTTCTTTCAATTTACCCGCCAAGCTTCCGTCAAGAAGCAAACTGCCAAAACTTATAGTAGCACCTCCAAGGAGCTGATCATTAAGCGTCTCCTTAACCGGTAATTTCATGTTAATTTTTTTCTCAACTACATCTAAAATAGCCTGTTTTACCTCCGCGCTCACAGGAACAACAGTCGTTATTTCAATTTCGTCGATGTTTGTCGGAACATGAGACATGTCTAAATTATTAAGGTTATTGAGAAAATCATCAATTAAAACATCATTTAAGCGGCTTTTAATATCTTCAGTGAAAACAGCAGTTAAGATCTCTTTACAAAATCCGATGATTAAGATATGTTCTTCCTTGCGGATGTCTTCTTTAAGCGTTTCAGTCCTCTGAACCGCTTCGGAAATGATTCTATCGGCATCAGCGCGGGATTTCTTTAATATTTCATCCCTTTTTTCATAAGCTTCTTTTTCCGACTGTTCTTTAACGTCATTGGCAACTTTTTCAGCCTCCGCTTTACGGCGCTGATAATCAGTCTCTATCTCCTGAATTTTTCTTACTAACTCTTCCTTTTTAGACTCTATTTCCTTATAAGAATCATTTAACCGATTCACTGCGCTATCGGTATCACCAACTGTTATTTTTTTAAAAAGGAAAATAAACCCAGCAAAAACTAAAGCTTGAGCAAAAATAATTAAAGCAACTTTTCCTATCGTTATCATAGCCAACTACTCCTTTTACAGTTTTATTAAAAAAAATTATTGACTAAACAACTGAAAAATAATCAACATCGCTGTTATCGAAATAACCTCAACAAAAACAAGCAAAAGAACCGTACCCATAAATATTTTTGACGCCGCAGAAGGATTCCTTCCTAGAGCACGGATTGTCGCAAAACCTAAAAAACCGATAACTGTTGACGGTCCGACAACAACAACAAACATAACTAAAAGAATAATTAACGCACCCATATCACTTACTCATCCATTTCGACTAAAATCACACAGTCATTTTTAAAAAACCTTAAGATCCCCTTGGTGACAGCGACCACGTATTTCCAATCTATAATAATATCTCCCTGACGAAGAAGACTAAGCACCGGGAAATGATAAGCCATCAATTCGAATTCCCCCGTATCACCGGCAATAAAAATTGTATCAACATCTCCCTCAAATATTGTTTTTTCAGGATCAAGAATCGATAATTTAAATTTACCAAGCAATTCCATAATAAATAATTATTTATTCCTTTACTCTGCTATTTCTAATCCAGCCGCGCGCTCTTCTTCCATCTTCTCACGCTCAAGCACCTTGATATAATCAGAATACATTGCTTTGAGCTGATTTTCAATATCATCATCAAGGTCATGCTTTTCATTTAATTTATTTACAATGTCAGGATAATGCTCTCGACAATAACCGCAGACACCTTTTATCATTTTCTGAATCTGCCTTTTATCTAAATCATAGACTAACTTTTTAGCTAAACCATAAAAAAGGATTAGCTCATCGACCATAGCTACCGGAGAATCCTTATCCTGTTTTAGCAATTCCGAAAGGATTTCCCCACCTTTTTGCTGCTGCATTGACTCTTCTGACTTTGAGCCACTAGCTTTGAGCCGCGAAACTTTTAACATTTCACGAAACTGTAAGTACTCCAACCGAAGAGAACCGGCTAATTTTTTAGAGGCTTTCCACTGAACCTTACTTCCAATACGCGATACCGATAAACCAATGTCAATCGCTGGCTTAAATCCTTCACCGAAAAGAGATTGACTTAAATAAATCTGACCGTCAGTCATTGAAACAAGATTAGTAGAAACATATCCGGTTAAATCGCCTTCCAGCAACTCGATTATCGGGAAAAAAGTCATCGATCCACTGCCAAGTTCCGGCGACAATTTAGCCGCTCGCTCAATCATCCGGGAATGAAGATAAAAAATATCTCCGGGATAAGATTCCCGGCCCGGCGGTCTATCTAGCAAAAGAGATATTTCCCTATAAGCCCAGGCGTGTTTAGTAAAATCGTCGAAAACAACAACAACATGTCCCCCCTGACGCATAAAATATTCACCGAGAGAACAAGAAACATATGGCGCCAAGTACTGTTGACCGGGAGAAGTTCCGGCTAAAGCAGCAACAACAATAGTATAATCAAAAACATCGTTGGCCTTAAAAAGATTAATAACCCTATTTAAAGCAGTTTTGGCTTTACCAATACAGCAATATATACATTTCACACCTTTACCTTTTTGGTTTAAGATAATATCCGTTCCAATCGTCGTTTTACCAGTCATCTTATCACCCAGGATCAACTGCCGCTGACCCCGTCCAATAGGAATCATCATATCGACAATTTTAATCCCAGTTTCTACTGTTTCCTTTACCAATACCCGTTGAAGAACCGAAGGCGACTCAGGAAAAATTGAAGCGTAGCCTGAGATTTTAAGGGGTCCTAAATCATCTAAAGGCTCGCCAAGAACATTAACAACCCGACCGATAAAGTTATCGCCTACCGGGGTTTCAAACGGCTCCATCGTCATTTCGCCTTTATCTCCGGTACGTAAAACCGAATTTTCTTTGACAAGAAGAATTTGAGCTTCATCAGCATCAAACCCGATAATAATACCCTCAGTACCATAACCAAATTGAACAAGCTGGCCATTGATACAATTATCGAGACCAGTCATCGTCACGATACAACCGCGAATCTTTTGCACAGTTCCATATTCTTTATAATTTAATTTTGGCATGTTTCTTTGCTTTTCTGATGTAAAATTATTTTTACACCTTTCCTATTATACCACAAAACTATTCTTCATTAGCGGCATCTTCTGCTTCTTTTTCCTTGGCAGTTTTTATTTTCAGTTTTTCATATTGTATTTTTTCATCTTTTTTCAAACGGATATACCATACAGTATAGAAAAAAGTAGTAAGTGCAGCAAGAAAACTAACCATTACCAAAATAATCCGCCAAACGCCGATTTGCTTAATTTTTTGAAAAACTTTTTCAGCCATTTTCTTTAACTGCAGCTTACTGATTTGTTCCATCTTCTTAAATACTTCATCAACATCTTTTTGAGTTAATGATTTTTCCGGCTTATCAATCAATGACCTTATTTTTTTCAGGTTATCTTCAATCTTAAGAAGCCTTTCCTGATTAAGCCTATGCGTCGCGATATGCCCTTTAACCGTCTCCTGCTTGGCTTGTGACGCTTTAATCAGCTCAGCTTCCTGTTCAATTTCATCAGATAAAGCCTGAGCGATAAGCGCCATCTCTGAATCGCCAAGTCCTTCTACT
>JAQTSA010000170.1 GCA_028711575.1 Candidatus Omnitrophota bacterium
GTATAATCCTGCTACTAAATTGGGTAGAGGCATCAGTAACGCCGCGACTTGCTGGATCGAAGTCCCGAAACAAGTTTGGCTGGTTTCCAATGATCGCGACCCTTTTACAGGTCTCATTTTTGGTTCAGCTAAAGGTGTCGGCTACACAATAGTTAGAGCTGCGGCTGGGGTATATGATACGGCGTTCTTTTTACTTCCACCGTATGACGCGCCATTAACAGATGACGAATTTGTTTTTGAAGGCTGGGAATAGTAATCAACTGCTTTTTAGGTTTGAAAGAGTTAAGAGGGCATAACTTTAGAAGTTATGCCCTCTTACTTTTTAAAGGATATTCTGTTTATTGCGGCTAAAAGTTGGCTGTCGTTTGTTTGATGGCAAAGCCTTTTTGCTGTTTCTAAATTGTTTAAAGCTTCTTTCTCTTTGCCAAGGGCTAAATGGATCATCGCGATATTGTAATATGTTTTAGGGTTGTTTGGTTCTAAAAGGGCTGCTTTATTTAAATATTTGAGACCTTCTTTATAGTTTTTTTTGCGGGCGTATATCCCCCCTAAATTAGTATGGGCTTTAGCATATCCCGGGTCTTTTTTTATGGCGGCTTGAAACGCGGCAGCAGCATTATCTAAGTCGTCGCCTTTTAGGTAAACACAACCTAACCGATAATAAGCTCTGGGGTCATTCGGGTTAAGGCTGATTGCTTCGTTTATTAGCGCTTGCGCTTTTTTATTATCATTGTTCTTAAAAGAGTTTTCCGCGCTTTGAAGGAGTTTTGACGCCCGATATTTATCGGCAGTGTTTTCTTCTTCGAATCCAAGTAGCGTTTCTTCTATGGTTTTAGAATGCTGGGCTTGATCGATAACGGTATTTTTTTGTTCGTGCTTTTGAGTCTTTTCAGTCTCGTAGCCGATTATGCTATTTATTCGCTGAATGCTGGCTGCGGCCTCAGAAAATTGGGGGTTTAGGTCTAAAGCTTCTCGGAACCAGTCCTGGGCTTTTTTATATTGATTTTTATGATAATAACAGAGACCAATGTTGTAGAGAAGAATATGTTTGTTGGGGTAGCTTTCAGATATCAGCGTGTTTGCTGTATTGAGAAGTCTGAGCGCTTCATCAAACTTTTCCTGGAAAATATTGGCAACAGCGAGATTTATTAAAGGGTCGGGGTTTTGGGGCGCGAATTGTTGAGCGACTGATAAGTATTCTTTCGCTAAGACGAAGTTTCCGGAGTTTAAGTGCTCGATACCTTTATCTAAGTAATGACTGTATTCATTTAAAGAAGTGTTTATTGAATCACTGATTTCAGTTGCCGAAACAAAAAAAATAAAAAAAACAAACTGAACGCTTACCGATAGTGTTATTATCGTCAGAAGTTTCAGTGTTTTAAAAATTTTGTTGTAATTGTTTCCGAGCATCAATAATGTCACGATTAACTTTTTTTATGCAGTTTTTTACTTTTGCCCTTAAGGAAGGGCTTAATTCGGTTGAAGAAGAAATCTCTCTTAAAACCTGGATACTCATTCTAAAGTATCTCACAATCTCTCCTTCATCGCAATCAAAGAATTTTCCTAAAGCGGAAAAATTTACGCCGCGAAACCATTGCCGGCAAGCAGGGCTTAAATTAAAGTAGAATTTTTTACTGAAAGGGTAAATTCTATGGCGTCGTTCTTCTCTGTGGATCAGGCGCATCAGTTTACGCATATCTTTTTTTAATATTTTACTGGATTTGTTTATTTGCGGTCTTTGTTCTCCTTTTCTTGGCTCATAAACTAAAGCCGTTATAATTACGAATAAATCTTCTTCGCTTATGTTTTCCAAATAGCCCTGTTGAGACAATTCTCCGATTGCCAATTCAAAACTGTATACTTTCGCGGCGATATCGGCCTTTTGGGGTGTTTCATTTTCGGAAATGTAACCCATGTTTTTAAGCAGAGATATCTTTCTTTTGAGCAGCCCGAGAACCTCTTTTTTCTCTAAAGCTTTAGCTTGAACAAAATGGAGTGAACGGGGATATATGTCATATATTTTCTCGCCCATTATTTTGTAGAGATTTAAGATTGTCGCGTAACAGGAATTGAATTGACTTCTAACCGGTTCGTATTGACCGTAGATTATTCGATTAAGCGATTCTATGTCTATTGAGCTTGGTGAAACTTTTGAGAATACAAAACCTTCCTTATCGATACCTCTTCGTCCGGCTCTTCCGGCCATTTGGTAAAAGTCCCGGGTTCGCAGGTAATGGTGGCTTCTTCCGTAGAACTTTGAAAGCGAATCAAAAACTACTGTTCGAGCCGGCATGTTTATCCCTAAAGCAAAAGTCTCAGTAGTAAAAATAAGCTTTATTAAGCCGGAAGAAAACAGTTGTTCAACTATTTCTTTTAAAGGCGGTATCAGACCGGCGTGATGGTAGGCAATTCCGTGTTTAATGAGCGAATAAAGAAAGTTGATATGAGCGCTGGCCGGGATCTCTAACTTTTCAGTCAAGTCGTTAAATAATTTTTGTACTTTTTCTTTTTCTTGCTGATTTAAAAAATCAAAGTAAGAGACGTCTTGAGCTAAATCTTCGCAACGCCGGCGGGAAAAAGCGAAATAAAGGCAGGGATATGATTGGTTCTCGCTTAAGTATCCCAGTAGCGATTCCATTCTGTTTGGTTTACTATTTATTATTTGAGGGGGATATTCTCTGATATGTTGTTTGTTGCTATGTGATTTATTCTGATTATCGCGGTAAGGAAGGTTGAAAGGGTAAGGAATGAGAGATTTGGATTGTTTGAGATTGTCGAAACTTTGGAAAATTTGGTCGTTACATTGGAAAAAAAAGTGTAGGGGCACGGGCCGTAAATTTTCAACAACAGTTTCAATTGGGTTGGAATGAACTTCTTTAAGCCATTTTAAAAATTCTTGATGATTAGCTATTGTCGCGCTTAAACCGAGCATTCTCATATGTTTGGGCAGTAGAATGATTGATTCTTCCCAAACAGTTCCCCGGTCAAGGTCGTCGATAAAATGTATTTCGTCAAATATCACCCAGTCCCGATTTTGGAAATCTTCCGGTGTTACAAGCAGGGCGTTACGAAATATTTCTGTAGTCATAATCAATATTGGCGCCTGACGATTAATATTTACGTCGCCGGTAAGTATTCCGGTTTTCTCGGGATATTTTCTTGAGAAGTCGCGGAATTTCTGATTGCTGAGAGCCTTTATCGGAGCGGTATAAACTACACCTTTATTCCGGGATAAGCAAATATCAATTATGTGTTCAGCGATTAGGGTTTTTCCCGCTCCAGTCGGCGCGCTGACTATGACTGAGTTGCCGTTTTTAGCGTGTTCTATCGCTTGGGCCTGGAAAGTGTCTAAAATTATTGGGTTGTTCATAGCTGTTATTATAACAGAAAATTAGAAACTATTGAGATTTAAAGCGGAATTATTTAAAATATGAATTTTTAAAGCTGAATCCCTAACCCGGCAATTATTAGGAATAAAAAATTAAAAAACTAAGAGCGTAATCGGTTTTTAGGGTTTTGGGTTTAGAGCTTGGGTTTAATTATGCTGTTGAATCTTTTTAGCTTGTGTTTTTTTTGGCCGATTTTTTAGG
>JAQTSA010000171.1 GCA_028711575.1 Candidatus Omnitrophota bacterium
GCAGCCGTATACTCTTGTTTTGTTTTTGGACTCATGATATTTACCCTCCATACAAGGGTAACATGTATTATGAGTCAACGAAGTCGATTTTTTAATTACTGAGTAACATTTAATGTGAGTCAATTCGTATTTGAGGTTTGGTTGAATATTTAGGGTCAAATGTGTTATATTTTAATGGTTTGGTTCTTTTGGTAAATTAATGATTTTAGATTTAGGCGGCAAAGAAACTTTATAACTGAAATTTAAAGAGGTAAAAAAATGAAGCTAAAAATTATAACTTTATTTATGGTAATTATGATTTGTTTTGGGGCGTCTAGTTATTGCGGAGAGTATCTCGGCGACTATACGTTGTATATTTTTGATGAGTTAAGGCATTTGCCGGTTACCTTCAAAAAAGAAATTAAAGTTATTCAGGAACAGCAACCTGAGTATAGTAAACGGGAAATTGTTAATATGATTACCGTTGCTTATTATACTATTCGCCTGAGCGGTGAAGATGTTTCAATGCAAGATGTCGTTGATGGAATAAGGATGTTTTCTGATGATGAAAACGGAATAGATTTTCCTGAGTTGGTAAGCTTTTACGTTAATGCTAAGCTTCCCAGCAGAACTCAAAACGCGCGCAATTAAAGGAGGTCTAAGAGTAAACCCTTAAATCGACCCATTCTTCTCCCGAGTTGCCGGCAACTAAAAAACCTAGGTCCACCGTTAAAGTTAAATTCTTTAACGGTGGTTTTTTATTTTAAATGTGGGTAATGAATCCTATTTAGAAGAGAGAGTATTTTTATTCATTGAGGTATTGTTTTACGGTGGGAAAAGGTAAATAAAAAAAGATTATCGAAAATAGCGGAAATAAACCGTATAGCCCTTGATCCAAAACAGGCGGTATTGAGCTGTTGCGCCGCCGTTGTGCGCGGAGTTGTTACTCTTACTTGTCAGTGCTGGGGCCTTGTGTGCGATTGCGGAGGTTTGACTCCTTCGCCGGCAGCTAGTCCTTTTTGTTTTTTGTAATTTGGGAATTGGGTACTTTGGCCCGCCTTCGCAATTAGCAGGAAAGATGAAGTGTTTCGGCGGGTAAAAATTTGGTATCTTTTTCCGATGTTTGAATGAAAAAGTTTTTAGCCTACGATACTTTGAGTTTAAGGATTAAAAGCACTGGCAGAAAGAACAAAGGGTACTGCCTGCTCCGTATGATGCAGGAATTAGCGGGGTTGGTTACGGCATGATACTTTGAATAAATACTAATATATTTTAAAAAAGTTTGACAACATCAGGGGTAGGGGTAGAATCAAAAGTAAGCCGTAGGGGCGAGGTTTCCTCGCCCGAAAAATAAACGAAGGCGTTGAAGGTCAGAAAAGGTAGATTGTTATGGAGAAGCGAAGTGTTAAGCAAAAGAAAGCGTGGAAGAATATAGAAATTACGCGGGTAAAACTTAACCCTGAACAGGCGGTGTTAAGCTGTTGTGATTCGAGCACAAAAAACGAACAAACAGGGACGAATCAGTGTCATGACATAATACCTATTTGTAGTCCGACCGGGTCTGCGTATAATGCCTTATCTTCTTAGGCCTTGTTTCGATACGTTGTGCAAAATACGGACATTGACCATTTCTTGTGATAAAACAAGAAAGATGTAAGAATTACAAAAAAGAACAAAGAAGCTAAATAAGTGCACAAGCAAAAAAAACTTCTATAATTCTATGGAAATTATAATGGTCAAACTCAATCCTGAACAGGCGGTGCTTAGTTGTTGTGATACTTCTATGAGGGGAAAAATAGTGGCGCCGACTTTAGGCTCACAGTGCTTTAATACAACAACTACGGCTACTTGTTGAGGGTACTTCTACTGCTAGCTAGTCTTTTCTGTTTTTAGTTTATATTTTTGTGCTATCTTAAGATCTATCTCCAACCGAATTAACTCCTTTTTAAATTTAAATTATTTAAAATAGTAGAATTAAACTTAACAAGTTTAGCTATTGCGAAGTAGGGATGTATTCTGTAGCTCCTTTGTTATTCTTCAGGGGTGACCTGAGGTGAGGTTTTCTTCTTTGATAATCTTCGAACCGAAGATCATAGGGGCAGAGCCCCTATGAAGGGCCAGTCGAACAACCTTTTGCTTTTAGATTATACCTATATAGAAATGCATCCGCTTGAGGCGGATTCAAGGGGTAGTGGGTTATTGGAGGATAAGGCCATATTTCAAAGAAAAGCGTGCGAAAGCACGCTCTGGCCCTCTTTTCCCTCAAACTCCCTTTGGCGTCAGGGGTTCGATTCCCTTCCTCAAATAAAAAAAAGAGAGGGTATACCCTCTCTAATAAAAAAAGTGGCGAGGAAGGGAATCGAACCCCTGACGCAGGGATTTTCAGTCCCTCGCTCTACCATCTGAGCTACCTCGCCATCTTATAAATATCTCTTTTTACTAACAAAAACCAATTATACCAGAATTTGTTTTCTCTGCAATAGAAGTTTTTTGCCCCTTTTACCTTAAATAATAACTCTTTTTTCTGAAAAGACCGATTAGGCCGACCCGATAAGATCGTTTTGCTCGGTTTCTTCGCTGGGATCTAATGTCGCTATTGGACAAAGATTGGTGTTGAAGTCGCTTATCAGTACGTATATTATTCCGACAATTACTATGAAAGCAAACATTAATATGTTGGAGAATGTGAAATCAATTAAAATAAAAGTAAGCAATATTATTGCCGCGATTATTATCCGAATCTGCAATTCGAGAGTTGTTTTTTTTAAGAAGTTTTTGTCGCTTAATAAGAGCTTTGCGTTGCAGTGGCGGCATTTGAATTGGTGATGAGTTACAACGTCAATCCTGCTTTTAAATAAAGGTAACGGTATTTTTATTTTGCGGTGGCATCGCGGACAAATCACCCGCGTTGAAAATGTTTTCCAACTCATAAATTTTTTTTATTTTTAAAAAATTACATCTTGTCGAAGTTGACGTTACCTTTTTCTTCTTTTATCCTTTGATCTTCAGCTTCTTCTTCTTTTTCGAGTTGTACAATTTGACTTAAGGTCGTTGAAGATTCGGCGTTTCCCATAAAAATCATTTTTTCTTCGTAATCATCGAGGATTTCCGCCAGCCGGCTGCCTAAAATTCTGGTTATTATTTTCACTTTTCGCTCGTAATAAAGAATGGCCTTTTCTCCGTCTTGGGAAATTTTCTGTTTCGCCTTTTCTACTTCTTCTTTTGTCGGCCAGTTGGGATCTTTTGCGAGGTATTTGTCGATAATGTCTTCCCAATAATCAACTTTTTCTTGTTCTCGTTTATCTCTTGCTCGACTGATTTCGGCTTTTAAATCTTTGGTTAAATCCCTTTCAATCTCAAGAGATATTTGTATTCGTTCGTAATCTTCTCTAACTTTGTTAAGGCTTTTTTTGGCGTTACGGTACTCATCCACTAAGTATTGTAGTTTATCGTTTCTCATTTTTACTCCTCGTATAATGTTCACTTGATAGTGAACGGTTTTTAATTAATAATATACTTATGTTAATCCATAATAAAGCAGGAAGACAACTTCTCATTCTCCTGTTGGCCCAAGCGGACCAATTCAAAAA
>JAQTSA010000172.1 GCA_028711575.1 Candidatus Omnitrophota bacterium
GCTCTTCCGATCTTTAAATTGACGGGTAATTTTGGCCAAACCCGAGCTTTATTGGCCGGTATAAAGTACGCCCAAGGTGAGTATATCGCGACGATGGATATAGACTTGCAGATCGGCCCTGAAAACTTGAAACTTTTTTATGATAAATCGTGTCAGGGCTTTGATATGGTTTCGGCGTCTCGTAAAAGGAGAAAAGATAACTTTTTATATCGTCAGCTGCCTTCTTTTTTTCTCAATTTGATAATCTCCCGCCGGGTGGGTATACAGCTGCGTGATTGGGGAGCTTCTTTCGTTGTTGTAAAAAAAAGTGTAGCTGATAGAATTCTTGATTATGGAGAAAATGCCCGGTTCCTAAAACAAATTGCCGCTAAATTATCAGATAAAGTATTAGAGGTTGACGTGGATCATTACCGGCGCCGGTTTGGCCGGTCGCGGTATGGTCTATTGAAGCTTGTTACTTCAAGTTTAGATTTTCTCGTGAATTGCCGAGTGGAATCTTCAGGCAATAAAAAAGAACTTTTTCAGATTAGCGAGGTTAGACTATGATAACGGTTGGATTCCTAGAACTATCTGATTTAAGTGCTGTCAAACAGCTGGTTTATGAGTATCGGTTTAATTTTTACCGAAAATTTTCTGGGGTTCAATCTCAACAAAAATATCTTTACTGTTTTGAAAGCGTTAAATCATCTTTAGTTAAGGACAAAGTTCTTTTTGTTAAAGACAAAGGTGTTTTACGGGGAATTTGTGTGTTTGAGCGCTTGGATTGGGATTCAAAACATTTCGGATTAGAAATGGCCCGAATAAAACATTTTATATTTAGCGAGGCTAAAGAAATTTTGATTTACAAGAGAAAGCTTATTGAATTTTTAATTAAGATTTGTATTCAGGAAGGAGTTAAACACTTATCCTTTAAAATCGATCCCGAAGACAGTTCGGGAATTGAAGTTTTGGAGAATAATAAATTTGAGCTTAAAGATACCATTGTTTCCTACATAAGTTTAACAAGAGAAAAGATACCTCATTTAAAGACTTTGTATCCGGTTTGTAGTTTTAAGCCGGAATATGAAAAGGATCTTCTTTTAATCGCCGAAAAGACATTTTGGTTTAACCGGTTTTATTCCGACAGGAATATTCCTCACGATAAGGCTTTATCTTTTTATCGGGAGTGGGTCAAAGGCTGTTTTCGAAAAGACATGGCTGATGATATATTTGTCGCTTTAAAAAAAGAAAAAGCGGTTGGTTTTTTTACTTATAAAATGGATAAAGAGTTGTACACCTACACTGGTATAAGGGCTTTGGGCCGGGGCGTTTCAGTTGTCTCCAAATATGCGCCGGGGGCTTATATTAACCTTTTAGAAGCGGCCTTACGAAAGGGAATGTGTGAGCTAAGGGTTGATTTTGGGGTTTTTGAAACTCAAATTTGGAATTACCCTGTTATTCGGGCCTATCAGCGATACGGTCTGAAATTTGTTGCTTGTCGGCACACGTTTCATCGGTCTTTTTGTTAGAAAAAATGTAATTTTAAGTATAAAAGGAGAAATGATGGTATTTAAGAAGGTATTGCTCATTAACCCGGCATATAAAGATTGGATTGTCGCGGTGCCGGCCGGCCTTGCTTATATAGCAGCCGCTATTGAAAAGATTGGAGTTTCGGTTAAGGTTATCGATTGCCGGGTAGAGAAGGGGTACAAAAAAAAGATATTGGATGGCATAGAAAGTTATTTCTTTGTCGGGATCTCGGTAAATGTTGTGACCGTTAAGAGCGCAATTGAAATCGCTGAGATGATAAGATCTCAATCGCCTAAAACAAAAATTATTATGGGCGGTCCGCATGCTACTGCTGTCTATCAGCATCTTATTCCAAAATATGCCGATATAATAACTCTTGGCGCGGCAGAAGATACCATCGTAGACTTGATCGAGAATCCGGAGCTATCGAAAGTTTCCGGCCTTGCTTATTGGGACGGAGAGATTAAACTTACTCCCAAAAGAGATAAGTTCACTGAGATAGAAAAACTTCCTTTTCCGGCTTGGCATTATTTTGATTTTAAGAAATATCGGATGCCGGGATGCCGGCTTCCGAGAATCATTTTGATTACTTCCCGGGGTTGTCCTTACAATTGTATCAATTGCACAAAAATTATTCATGGGTCTCATTTAAGGATGCGGTCGGCTGATAATGTTTTAGAAGAGATAGATTATATGGTCAAGCGGTATAAGGTTAAAGAAATCTGGGTATCCGACGATAATTTCACTTTTTCTCCGGAAAGGGTTAAAGAGCTTTGCCGAAAAATTATTAAAGCTAATTATGACCTTCGGTTTCACTTAACTAATGGAGTTAGAGCTGATATCGTTGATGAAGAAATGTTTCAGCTTATGGCTCGCGCCGGGTTTGTTTTTGTTTCTTTAGGGGTTGAGTCCGGATCTCAGGAAGTCATTGATAAATTGAGGAAGCGGCTTGATTTAAGGGTTATCAAAAAAACTGTTTTGGCCTTAAAAAAGGCCAATCTACAGGTTGGTTTGTTTGTGATGATTGGCCTGCCTTTTGAGACCGAACAGACAATGCGTCAAACGATTGATTTTGCTAAGAGCTTACCGGCCGATCAGGCTTTTTTCTGGATGGTTACTCCTTTTCCGGGAACGGTTCTGTATGATATGATAAAAAAAGACGGTGTTTTTCTTAGAGATTTAATCTTGGAAGGAGCGCCTTCGTATTCAGCAGGAGAACCGTTGTTTGAAATGAATCACCTTAAAAGTCAGGTAGTAAAAAAATATTTCAAAAAAGCTCACCGGGAATTTTTTTTAAGGCCGTCGCAGATTGTTAAATCTTTAAAAAAGAGAACTGAGCGTCTATACAATTTCTATGATCTCTACGGTCTTATTCGTTCGGGGTATAAGGTCATTGTCCGGGGAGGACGAATGTGAAAAGAAAACTTAATCATCTTTTTTGGATTTTGCCGTTAGGCTTTCTGTTACGGCTATATCATTTAGGTTCTCGTTCATTTTGGTATGATGAGGCTATTTCTATGCTTGCGGTAAGAGATTTTAACCTTGAAAACATAAGGAATTATGGCGCTTTTTTTACTGATGCTCCGCTTTTCTATGCTTTTTTGAAGGGTTGGTCGTTTTTTGGTGAAGGCGAATTCTTTTTACGGATCTTACCAATGTTTTTTGGTTGTTTATCGATAATTGCTGTTTATTATTTAGCGAAACTGTTATTCGATCCTAAAACGGCAATTATCAGTAGTTTTATTTTAGCGGTAGTGCCGTTTCATATTTACTATTCACAAGAGCTAAGGGTTTACACTATGGTTGCCTTTTTGGCTTTGATCTCAATGTACTATTTTGTTGGGCTCACTAAAAAAAGTTCCTTAGGTAATTCGATCGGATACATCGTTTCTACGGTACTTGTCCTGCTCAGCCACCATTTTGCGGTATGCCTGTTGGTCGGCCAGTTGGTCAGTTCTTTTATTCTTGGCTATAGGAATAAATTTTTTTTAAAGAGAAGTCTTGTGTCTCAAGCTTTAATTGTATTGTTTGTCTCTACTGTTTATTTTTCTTTAG